>CAMCBY010000256.1 GCA_945873015.1 Klebsiella pneumoniae | reverse complement strand
TGCACGCTGATATGGCCGGGCGTGTGACCGGGTGTCGGTTCGAACCACACACCGGAGCCGACCTGGTGATCGGGTTTGACGAGATCGACCAGACCCGCTTCGAACACCGGCTGCACCGATTCCTGGAATACCGGCCCGAAGTCGTCCTGGTGGTGCTGCCAATGATTGAATTCGGACTCAACCATCACATACCGCGCGTTCGGAAAGGTCGGCACCCATTTGCCGTTGACCTTCTTGGTATTCCAACCGACATGATCGACATGCAGATGGGTGCAGATCACGGTGTCGATGGAATCCGGGTCGTGGCCGAGTTTTTTCAGGTTGTCGATGAAGGGGCGCTGCATGTTGGCCCACGCTTCGAGTGCGAGATTCTTGTCGTTACCGATGCAGGTATCGACCACCATCTTGCGGTCCGGAGTCTCGATGATCATCATCTGGATGTTGAGGATGAGCTTGCCGTCGGGCGTGACGAAATGCGGCTTCAACCACGGGATGGTGGCGAGATTTTCCGGCGTTGCGTCGGGTAGCACCGGCACCGAGCCGCTGTCGTCTTTGAGCTCGATGAGCTGGGTGATAGTGGTATCGCCGAATTTCCACTTGAGCATGGTTGTTCTCCCCCTGAAATTTGTGAACGGTTGGTCTGGCGCCTCGCGCGCTACTCAGGCGCAAGCATACCCCGCCCCTGTCGGGGCTGGCGATGTTTGTCGCCGCCTGCCCCATAATCCACGGCGAGGCCTAAACGAAGCGACAGGAGATTGTTCATGACCACCCTGCCCGACAACGAAGCCGCCATCACCGGCGGCTGCCTGTGCGGCCGCATTCGTTTTGTGGCGCCGGCCACGCCGCGCTTTGAAGTCAATTGCCATTGTCGTATCTGTCAGAAAGTGACCGGCAGCGGCTACACGCCAGTCGCCGCGTTCGCGCAGGAGAGCGTGGTCATCGAAGGTGAAATCAAATATTACGAACGGCGCGGCGATTCCGGCGGCAAGGTGTGGGAAGGATTCTGTCCCGACTGCGGCGCAAGGTTGACCGGCAAGGCCGAGGCTATGCCCGGCTTGCTGTTGCTGCAGGCCGGCAACTACGACCAGCCGGAACGTTTTAAACCGAGCATGGACATCTTCACCGCGAGCGCCGCACCATGGGACGCGATGGACCCGGCGCTGGCCAAGTACGAAGGCATGCCGCCGCTGTGATGCGCGAACTGAAGCTCTAATCCGGACTCAGCATCGTAGCCAGCTGTGCGCAGTGATGTCGGGCGGCTTGCGCCGCTCAACGCCGCCGCCGCGAGCCACCGCCGAGCAGCGAACCGAGCACGCCGCGAATGATTTCGCGGCCGATAGTCGAGCCCACCGTGCGTGCGGCGGATTTGGCGATGGTCTGGGCGAAGCCCTCGCGTTTGCCGCCGCGCGGACCGGTGCTGCCGAACAGCGCGTCGGTCAAACCACCAAGCAGGCCGCCGCCCTCGGCTTGCTGCGGCGCTTCGGGCGCCGGGTTTGTTGGGCTAGTGCCTGACTCCTCGCCATTGTCTGCACTCTTTTCAGCACGGCCCTTCAATTTCTCATAGGCCGATTCGCGGTCGACGGTTTGTTCGTACACACCCGCCACCAGCGAACTGGCCAACAAGGCCGTGCGCTGCGCCGCGCTGATCGGGCCTATCTGACTACCGGGCGGCACGATGTACACGCGCTCGGTGACGCTCGGGCGACCCTGCTCATCGAGAAAGCTGACCAGCGCTTCGCCGACGCCAAGTTCGCTGATGGCGGTTTCGATATCGAGGCCGGGTTTGGCGCGCATGGTGCTGGCGGCGGCTTTCACCGCCTTCTGATCGCGCGGCGTGAAGGCGCGCAGCGCGTGCTGCACACGATTGCCGAGCTGGCCGAGAATCGAATCGGGGATGTCGAGCGGGTTCTGGGTGACAAAATACACACCAACGCCCTTGCTGCGCACCAGTCGCACCACCAGCTCGATACGCTCCACCAGTACCGCCGGCGCGTCCTTGAACAGCAGATGCGCTTCGTCGAAGAAGAACACCAGCTTGGGCTGCTCCACATCGCCCACTTCCGGCAGGGTCTCGAACAATTCCGACAGCATCCACAACAGGAAAGTCGCGTACAGACGCGGCGCGGTCATGAGTTTGTCGGCCGCCAGGATATTGATGACGCCGGCGCCGGCATCGGTCTGCATAAAATCGGCGATGTTCAGCATCGGCTCGCCGAAAAACTGATCGCCGCCCTGTTGGTCGATTTGCATGAGACCGCGCTGGATGGCGCCGACGCTGGCGGCACTGATATTGCCGTAGTCGGTGGTGAATTCGCGGGCGTTATCGCCGAGATATTGCAGCATCGCGCGCAGGTCTTTCAGATCGAGCAACGCAAGTCCGTTGTCGTCGGCAATTTTGAATGCAAGATTCAGCACGCCGGCCTGGGTCTCGTTCAGTGCCAGCATGCGCGACAACAGCAGTGGCCCCATGTCGCTGACCGTGGCGCGCACCGGGTGGCCCTGCGCGCCGAAGACATCCCACAAGGTGGTCGGGCAGGCCTGCGACACCGGCGTGTCGAGTCGGCGCTCGGCAAGGATGCCGGACAACTTGGCACTGACCGTGCCGGCCTGGCTGATGCCGGTCAGATCGCCCTTCACATCCGCCATGAATACCGGCACACCGATGCGGCTGAAATTCTCGGCCAAAGTCTGCAGGGTGATGGTCTTGCCAGTGCCGGTCGCGCCGGTGATGAGGCCGTGGCGATTGGCGAGTGCGGGCAGCAGATGACAGGTGATGTCATCGCGTTGGGCGACGAGGATGGGGTCGGCCATGGGAGTCTCCGGAAAATCGATGGCACCATTGTAGGTGCGAATTTATTCGCACATTCGTTCTATCGCGGGACGTAGTGGCGCGCCATTTAATATGCGAATGAATTCGCACCTACAGCTCGGCCAGCTTCACCGCCAGCGCTACATAGGGCGGCACGATTGTGGCCCACGAGGCGAAGCGCGGGTCGGGAGCGCGGCCGGTCTCATACAGGTGCACGCCGAGCGCGATGATGGCCGCAACCTTGGCCACCTGTATCGCTTCATAACGATGCATGTCGATGGCGGTGCGGCCGGTCATGCGCTGCCATTCGTCGATGGTGCGACTGCGCGACCACCAGCCTGGAAGTTCGTAGCCGGCGGCGCCGAGTGCGGCTTCGCCCTGATCGTAGAACTGCAACACGTAACCTAAGTCGAGCAAGGGATCGCTCACACCGGCCATTTCCCAATCGAGCAGCGCGAGCATGCGCCCTTGGCGATCCCACAGCGTGTTGCCGTGTTTCGGGTCGCCGTGAATGGGGCAGGGCGGGCCGGACGCACGCGGTGGCCGCGCCACCAAGTCTTCCAGCACCGTGACCAAAGCCGGCGGCGCTGCGGCTCCGCGCGCCACATCCAGCCAGTGTTGTGCTTCCTCGACCACAGTGCGTGCTGCTGCCGGCATCGCTACGACCGGCAGCTTGTGTACCGCTGCCACCGCGCCTATCCATTGCGCACACATCGCCTCGCGGGTGGACGCCGGCAGCGCTTTCAGCCAGTCGGGCGTGACGTATTCGAAAGCCTCGCCTTGCAGACACTCCATGATGAAGAACGGGTCGCCGATCAGGGTAGCGTCGGTGCACAGTTCGTAGACCTTGGGCACCGGCGGCCCGGCCGGGTGTTTGCCCATCGCATCCAGCACCGCGTGTTGTGCGGCCATGTCATAGGGTGGCAGCAGGCCTTCCTTGGACGGCGGCATGCGCAGGATGCGGTCGATGCCTTCGAGTTTGTAGGTTTCGTTGGAATGCCCGGTAGACAGCGCGGTGATCGAAGTCAACGCGCTGCCCACGCCGAGATAATCGCGCAAGCCTGCGAGCATGCGCGTCAAATCGCGTGACATCGCCGCTCAGCCTCGCGTGCGGGCCGAGGACAATTCCATTTCCGGCCATTCACCGAGCACGATGGGCTCGAACAGGCCGTAACCCTTGGCGTCACCTTCGCGCACCTTGACGATGGTGTCGCGCACGGCGGTGGCGAGGCGTTTGCGGGTCTCGGGCGCGGTCATGTCTTCGATACGTTCGCCGTCGAGGTTCAACTCGCCACGCCAGTTGCCATGTTTTTTGCCGTCAAAGCCGAGATAGAGCGCGGTCGAGAGATAAAAACCTGATTCACCCATCACTTCGATGTCGACCTTGTTGGTCTCACCGTTCAGCATGTCGATGTACAGATAACCGCCGAGCAGACGCCGTGTGTCGTCGTCGTAGCGCAGCACCGGGCGGACGCGCGCGATGCGCTCCTGACGACCATCGGCGTTGTTGCGATAGCCGGAGAAATAGAACACTTCTTCACCGCGGATCTGCAGATAGAAGTGATACTCGTATTTAGTGCCGTCGGGTTTTTCCAGCAACAGCGGCGACCAGTTCAAGAGGAACTTCGAATCCTCGAACTTGCGCTCACCGAAATCGCGCGCCGGGCGCAAGTCGGTCGGCGGCGCGCCGACATCAAGACGCACGCCCCAGGAATGATCACGGTAGGAGAACCAGTCCTCGGGTTTGATGATTTCGCGTTTACCTTCAATCTCTACCCAACCACTCGGTACGCCGGCCTGGTGGTAACGCACCACGTTGGAGACGATACGAAAGCCGCGCTCATCGCGCTGGATATGACGGTCTTCAAAAAAGCACGGATGGATGGCGTCGAAAGTGACATCAAAAGTCAGCGGAATGATGTCGTTCTTGTCCAGCGTCCAGCGGATCTTCTTCAGCGGCTCCAGCACTTGGTATTTGATCGGGCCAACCTGGGTGCTCAACGGGTCCAGTGACAGCTCGCGGCTGGCGCGGATGGTCCATTGCTCTTTGCCGCGCGAGATGCCGGCAAAGGCGTCGATGACGTCGCGGTTCTGATAGCGGCCAAGACCGCAGTCGATCTGCAGGCTGCCGTCCTTGCGTGAACTCGGCGTCCACAGTTTTTCGGTCCACGCCAGATCGGATTCCGCGACGGTCGCAAACGTATCGGCTATCTGGTGATTGAGTTGCTCGTCAGCGTCGAGCAGTTTGCCTATGCCTTGCATGATTCTCCCCTTGATTGTTTTGCATGATGAATTTTTCAGGACGCTTGTACGGGTGCGAAGATGGTGTGCCACACCACGTGCGTCCAACTGTCGATGAAGGCCTCGCGCTCGGCGTCATCGAGGCGCAGGCCGTATTGCACATAAGTGTGATTGACCGACCACGACAGCACTTCAGCCACCATAGTCGGCAGGCCCGGATGGGCGCGACCGCTGGCGACGATACGTTTGACTGCCTGCGCACTTTCGCCGACGAAACGTTCGAGCATACGTTTGTGCAGGGTCGCGACCTGGCTGTCATAGGGCGCGGTCTCGGCGGCGGCGGCCAGGATCGCATGGTGTCTCATGTAGGTTTCGAAAAAGCGCGCCATCGCCGCGCGCAGGTCTTCGAAACGCGCGTCCTCGGCATGCACGAACCACAACCCGCCGGCGCCCACCACTTCGTCTTCGACACGCGCAATGAGCCGCGCGATGAGTTCGCCTTTGTCGCGAAAATGCAGATAGAAAGTCGCGCGTGCGATGCCGGCCTCGCGCGCCAGCGCGTCGATCGGAATGGCGGTGATGGTCAGGCCGCGCGCTAACAGACGCTCGAGCGCGAACTGCAGGCGTTCTTCCATGTTCAGCGAAATGTCGGCATCGTTGCCGGCACGGGCGCGGCGGGTGACGCTGGCCATGAACTATCCTCGCTGGGCAGGCCCGCGCCGAGTGCGCAAGCGAAGCGCGAAGATAAGACTGGTCGGCGCGTCTAGTCAATTCGTCTAGACAGTGTGTCTACTGAGTGCCTATATTCGCCACCAGCAGCGATTCAAGACTTCGAGGGGAGAGCGAACATGTCAGTGATCGAAAGCGATGCGCTCGGCCGGGCGCAGGAATTCCAGCACGGCGGCAAGGGTCCCGTCACCGCTTCCCGCCATCGGCGCAATGCGGTGGTCTACGCCCTGCTGTGTGTCGCCGCGCTGGCGCCGGCGTGGCTGAACGCCTCGGCCACCTGGCAGGCGGCAGGCCTCGGGCTGTTCCTGCCCGGTGGTGGTTTTTTTGCACTGGGCGGTGCGTGGCTGTTGATGGTGCCAGTGGTGCTGGCGCTATTCTGGCTGGCCTGTATCGCGTGGTTCTGGAACGGCATGGTGGTCGCGCCACTCACCATCTGGCTGGGGTCAGCGCTGGTTGCCGGCAGCCTCGCCGGCGAGACCATCTGGACGCCGGGCATGGCGCTCGCGCCGATGGCGGCGGCGGGCATTTTCCTGTGGTTGCAGCA
>CAMCBY010000255.1 GCA_945873015.1 Klebsiella pneumoniae | reverse complement strand
GTTTGCCGATCATCGCACTGTGGAGCGCGGGCCGGCGCTGACGCCGCCACGGGCTTACTGGCTGAATGACCATCACGAAACCTTCATGCGCCTGCTCGACAGACATGGTTTTGCCTATGAACAGGTGACGAGCGCGAGCCGATGTGTGCTGCGGGTGCAACCCTTGAGCGCGCCGCAGGAGCAATGGCCGCCACCACAACGGCTGACGCGTGAGCTGCCGGCCGGCAGTGTGCGTGTGGCGGTGGGCGGGCCACGCGGGCGGCTGCTGAGCGTGTTGCTCGAGGCGCGTTCAAACAGCAGTGTGTTTCGTCATGAGTCGTTTGCGCGGCTGTTGTCCCCGGGTGGCGAGTGCTGTGTGCTGGCCGAGGAAGCCTGAGACTGGATTTCTGCGCGGGGCGGCCGCTAGGCGGCTCATGCATTGTCGACCGCAGGCTGGGCGGCATTGGCAAAATTCCGCAACGAATGGGGCAGCGCCGGCCGGCATAAGGCATAATGCCCGCGATTTAGCGGGTCGGCCTCAGCCGGCGTCATTCAATATTTATCCGAAATTGCTGAACGCAAGGAGACAGTGCGTGCGGTCAAGCTACCTTTTTACCAGTGAGTCCGTGTCCGAAGGCCATCCCGACAAGGTCTGTGACCGAATTTCCGACGCGGTCGTCGATGCTTATATCGGCGCCGAACCGCAGGCGCGTGTCGCCTGTGAAACCCTCTGCACCACCAACCGCATCGTCATCGCTGGCGAAGTGCGTGGCCCGGCCAGTATCACTTCCGAGACCATCGAATCGCTGGCGCGTGACGCAGTCAAGGCGATTGGTTACGAACAGGACGGTTTCCATTGGAAGAATGCCGATGTCAGTGTCTATCTGCACAAGCAGTCGTCTGATATCGCGCAAGGTGTCGACAGCGCCGCGAGCAAGGATGAAGGCGCTGGCGATCAGGGCATCATGTTCGGTTACGCCTGCCGCGAAACCGATGTGCTGATGCCGGCGCCTTTGTATTACGCGCATCGCATCCTGCAGGACATGGCAACGGCCCGCCATGCCGACAAGAACTCGGGTTTCGGGCCGGATGCCAAGAGCCAGATCACCTTGCAGTACGAAAACGGCAAGCCGGTGCGCGCCACCTCGGTGGTGGTCTCGACCCAGCATGCCGACAGACTCTCGCAGGCCGACGTGCGCGAGCTCGTGCGTCCGTTCGTGATGAAGGCGCTGCCGGAAGGTTGGATGTGCCCGGAAGCTGAGTTCTACGTCAATCCCACCGGGCGCTTCGTGATTGGCGGCCCCGACGGTGATGCCGGCCTGACCGGCCGTAAGATCATCGTCGATACCTATGGTGGCGCCGCGCCCCACGGTGGTGGTGCGTTTTCGGGCAAGGATCCGACCAAGGTCGACCGCTCGGCCGCCTATGCCGCGCGGTATCTGGCCAAGAATGTGGTCGCGGCCGGCTGTGCCGATCGCTGCACCATCCAGTTGTCCTATGCGATTGGTGTCGCCAAACCGCTGTCGCTGTATGTCGATTTGCATGGCACCGGCCAGGTCGACGAAGCGCGCCTGGAAAAGGCGCTGGCGGAAGTCATGGACCTGTCGCCGCGCGGTATTCGCAACCACCTGCAATTGAACCGTCCTATCTACGAGCGCACCGCGGCTTACGGCCATTTCGGCCGCGCGCCGGAAGCCGATGGTGGATTCTCGTGGGAGAAGACCGATTTGACCGACGCGCTGAAGAAGGCGCTGGCGTAAGCGGTCGATCACGGACGCGTGGCGGGCGGCGTTTTGAATGTGCGAATGAATTCGCACCTTCAGGGCGCCGCCGGATTTTTGATGTAGCTGCGAATTCATGCGCTCATTCAGATCCATACCCGCCACCACGACGTAGCAACAGAACTTGTAACGAGAGACGGAGTATTTATGGCTCGAGGAAGCAGTAACGGCAGCGCGCGCACAGGCGCCGCCAAAGGCGCGGCCGCGGCAACGCGTAAAGCGCGTAGCGCGGCGCAGGATTTTGTGGTCAAGGATTTGAGCCTGGCTGAATTCGGCCGCAAGGAAATCGAACTGGCCGAGCAGGAAATGCCGGGCCTTCTGGCGATGCGGGCTGAGTTCGGCAAATCCAAGCCGCTCAAGGGTGCGCGTATCACCGGCTCGCTGCACATGACCATTCAGACTGCGGTGCTGATCGAGACCCTGCAGATCCTGGGTGCCAAGGTGCGCTGGGCGAGCTGCAATATCTTCTCGACCCAGGATCACGCCGCCGCTGCGATTGCCAAACAGGGCACGCCGGTTTTTGCGGTCAAGGGCGAGTCAATCGCCGATTACTGGGACTACACCGACCGCATTCTCGATTGGGGCGACGGCACCGGTCCGAACATGATTCTGGACGATGGCGGCGATGCGACCCTGTTCGTGCTGCTCGGCTACCAGGCCGAGGCCGATGCCAAGGTGCTCGACGTCAAGCCGTCCAGCGAAGAAGAGGCGATGCTCTACGCCGCCATCAAACGCTCCATCAAACGCGACCCGCAGCGTTTCCATCGTATGGTGCCCGGCATCCGCGGCGTCACCGAAGAGACCACCACCGGCGTACATCGCCTCTATCAGTTGATGGAGAAGGGCCAACTGCTGTTCCCGGCCATGAACGTCAACGATTCGGTGACCAAGTCGAAGTTCGACAACCTCTATGGTTGCCGTCATTCGCTGGTCGACGCCATCAACCGTGCGACCGACGTCATGTTGTCGGGCAAGGTTGCGATCGTGGCGGGTTACGGTGATGTGGGTAAGGGTTCGTGCCAGTCGCTGCGTGGCCAGGGTGCGCGCGTTATCGTCACTGAAATCGATCCGATCTGCGCCTTGCAGGCGGCGATGGAAGGTTACGAAGTGATGCGTATGGACGACGCCTGCAAGATAGGCGACATCTTCGTCACCACCACCGGCTGCTGCGATGTCATCACCGAAGCGCACATCAAGCAGATGAAGGATCTCGCCATCGTCTGCAACATCGGGCACTTCGACAGCGAAATCCAGGTCGACAAGTTACGCAAGTACAAGTGGACCGAGATCAAACCGCAGGTGCACAAGATTGCCATCACCGCCAAGAAGAGCATTCTTCTGCTGGCCGAAGGCCGTCTGGTCAACTTGGGCTGCGCGACCGGTCATCCGAGCTTCGTGATGTCCAACAGCTTCACCAACCAGACCATCGCCCAGATCGAGATGTTCAATCATCGCGAGCAATACCCGATTGGCGTTTACACGCTGCCGAAGGCGCT
This sequence comes from Klebsiella pneumoniae, assembly GCA_945873015.1. Classification (GTDB taxonomy): domain Bacteria; phylum Pseudomonadota; class Gammaproteobacteria; genus JADJYF01. The sequence goes on along the minus strand of CAMCBY010000255.1, from coordinate 3,074 downwards.
CGATGAGAAGGTCGCGCGTCTGCACATCGGCAAGATTGGCGTGAAGCTCGACGTGCTGTCCAAGAAGCAGGCTGACTATCTGGGTCTGCCAGTGGCGGGGCCGTTCAAGCCCGATCACTACCGCTATTGAGCGAGTGTCGGCGCCGGTTTGAAGCCGGCGCCGACCGTTCCGTTATTCAGGGCATGGGCGACGGGCGAGGGACGATGCGTATCCACAACAGCACGACATCCTTCGGCCTCATCACCAAATGCCTGCATTGGGCGACCGCTCTACTCATCATCGCCCTCATCGCGCTCGGCTATTACATGGTCGGGCTGAGCTATTACGACCGCTGGTACCACGATGCACTGCAGGCGCATAAGGCCTTCGGCATGCTGGTGTTTGTGCTCGGAGTAATGACGCTGGCGTGGCGTCGTGTATCGCCGTCGCCGCCGCTACACGACACGCTCAAACGCTGGGAACGTATCGCTGCCACCGCCATGCATCACACCTTGTTGCTGCTGGTGCTGCTGATCCCGGTCACGGGCTTTCTGGTCTCGACCTCGGAAGGCAAAGCAGTGGAGTTCTTCGACTGGTTCGAAGTGCCGGCACTGGTGGTGGTGGGCGCCGGTTTGCGCGAGTTCGTCATTGCCATCCATTTCTATTGCTCCTACGGCACGGCAGCACTGGTGACGCTGCACGCGGCGGCCGCGTTGAAGCACCAGTTCATCGACCGCGATGACACCCTAAAACGCATGTTGTGGCGCTGAATCGCGGCTCGGCGAGGGGATTTATGCCGACGCCTTCGGTATACTGCGCCGCTCTTTTCTGACCCCGCGGGGCCGTGACCTTGGCTCTCGAACTTTATAATTCGCTGACACGCCGCAAAGAACAGTTCGTGCCCGCCGATCCGGCGCGGGTCACCATGTATGCCTGCGGCCCGACGGTCTACAACCCGCCGCATATCGGCAACGCCCGCGCGGCGGTGGTCTATGACCTGCTCTATCGTGTGTTGCAGCGCCACTATGCGAACGTGGTGTACGCGCGCAACATCACCGACGTCGATGACAAAATCAACGCCGCCGCCGCCAGCGAAGGGGTGGAAATAGGCGTCATCACCGACCGCTACACGGCGGTCTATCACGCCGATGTCGAGGCGCTCGGCGTACTGCCGCCGCCCATCGAACCGCGCGCAACCGCGCATATCGGCGACATCATCGCCATGATTGAAACCCTGATCGAGGCCGGTCACGCCTACGCGGTGGACGGGCATGTGTTGTTCAACGTGCCGAGCTATCAACACTATGGCGCGCTGTCGGGGCGCTCGCAGGACGAGATGATTGCCGGCGCCCGCGTCGAGGTTGCGCCCTATAAACGCGACCCGGCCGACTTCGTCTTGTGGAAACCGTCGTCCGCGGATTTACCCGGTTGGGAGAGTCCATGGGGCCGTGGTCGTCCGGGCTGGCACATGGAATGCTCGGCCATGATCGAGCACCATCTCGGGCAGACCATCGATATCCACGGTGGCGGCAACGATCTGAAATTCCCGCATCATGAGAACGAGATAGCCCAGAGCGCCTGCGCGCACGGCGGTGCGGCGTTGGCCCGCTATTGGGTGCATAACGGTTTTGTGCAGATAGATTCGACCAAAATGTCGAAATCCATCGGCAATGTGCTGCTGGTGCGCGAACTGCTCAAACTGCACAACGGCGAGACCCTGCGCATGGCGCTGATCCGCGCCAAGTACCGCGAGCCGCTCAACTGGAATGACGAACTGGTGGAGCAGGCCAAGTCCCAGCTCGATCGTATGTACGGCACGCTTGAGCGGCTGGCCGATGTGCACCTCGAAGCGCACGAGATTCAGCCCTCGGCAGCGTTCAGCGCCGCGATGGACGATGACCTCAATACGCCCAAGGCGGTGGCGGTATTGATGGAAGCGGTCACGCTTGCCAACCGCAGCGAAGACGATGCCGAGCGCCGCCGCTGCAAGGCCGAGCTTTTAGCCGGTGGCCGCGAGCTTGGCATCCTCCAGCAGGATCCGGTGGTGTGGGCCAAGGGCAGCGCGGTGGGTGATGGCGCCGATGATGCCGCCATCGATGCGCTGGTCGCAGAGCGCGTGGCGGCGCGTGCGGCGAAGGACTGGAAACGCGCCGACGAGGTGCGTGACCAACTGGTTGCGCTCGGTATCCAGATCATGGACGGTGCCAATGGCACCCAGTGGCGACGCGAATGAACGAACCGAAAAGCCCCGACAGTTTGAGCCCGGCCGATGAAATCGTCGCCGCCCAGGCCGACATCGTCGATACCTTCAAAATCTTTGAAGACTGGACCGAGCGTTACCAGTACATCATTGACCTCGGTCGTCAGGCGCCGCCCTTTCCAGAGCAATGGAAGGTCGACAAATACAAACTGCACGGTTGTCAGTCACAGGTCTGGATCGTGACCGAACGCCGCGGCGATCGGCTGCATTACGCGGCGACCAGTGATTCGGCCATCGTTGCGGGACTGATTGAGCTGCTGCTGCAGGTGTATTCGGACCGACGCCCGGCCGACATCCTCGCCACCCCGCCTGACTTCCTCAAAGACATCGAGCTTGCCGATCATCTGTCACCCACCCGCAGCAACGGCCTGCACGCAATGGTGCAGCAGATCCGTCAGTACGCAGTGCAGGCGATGGTGGAGAGCCAAGTGTAGGTGCGAATTTATTCGCACATTAAAAATCCGCCGCCGCGCCCGCCGTTCAATGTGCGAATAAATTCGCACCTACAAGGCCGTCAATCCTGCAACGACGTCCAGATCTGATCGAATTCCGGATGATGGTCGGCGAACAGGTGAATCAACTTCGGATCGAAATGGCCGTGCGGGTCGATACGTTCGTCGCCCTTGGTCAGGATGCTGACCGCCTGGGCATGGGAGAAGGCCTGTTTATAGGGGCGCTCGGAACGTAGCGCGTCGTAGATATCGGCAAGCTGCACGATACGCGCCGACATCGGGATGTTGTCCCCGGCAATCTTGTTCGGGTATCCGGTGCCATCCCATTTCTCGTGGTGATAGAGCGCGATCTCAGCACCCAGTGACAGACGCGGCGAGGCAG
>CAMCBY010000254.1 GCA_945873015.1 Klebsiella pneumoniae | reverse complement strand
CGAAACCGCATTCAAGAAGAATGTCGATGTGCCCGCCGATCGCCAGGCCTTCATCAAGGAACTCGCACCCGTGGCGGCAAGCGCCGCGAGCGATCTCGGCGTGGCGCCGCGCGCCTTGATGGCCCAGGCCGCGCTCGAATCGGGTTGGGGCAAACATGTCATCCGCATGCCCGACGGTTCGAGCTCACACAATTATTTCGGCATCAAAGCCAGCCGCGGTTGGAGCGGGCAGAGCGTCAAGGTACCGACCACCGAATTCATCGGCGGCCGTGCAGTCACGGTCAACGCGAGTTTTCGAGCCTATCCCGATGCCAAGAGTGCTTTTCGTGATTACGTCGATTTCATCGGCAATAACCCGCGCTATCAGAAAGCCCTCGAGCATGGCGCCAACGCTGGTCAATACGCGCGACAACTGGAGGCGGCGGGTTACGCCACCGACCCCAACTATGCGAACAAGATCATGGCCATCCTGGCCGGCGACGGATTAGACGGCGCCAACCCGAACGCAGCGCAAGTGAGCAACTGACATGTCCGGAGATATCTTCAATATCGGCTTATCGGCGCTGCTGGCTTCGCAGCGTGGGCTCGCCACCACCGGCCACAATATCGCCAACGTCAACACCGCCGGTTACAGTCGCCAGCGTGTCACCTTCGAGACCCGCGAACCACAGTTCATCGGTATCGGTTTTGCCGGCAAAGGCGTCGACATCCAGTCGATCACGCGCGTCGCCAACGACTTCCTGGTCGATCAGCTTCGCATCGCGACTTCCAACCAGGCGCTCGCCGACAAGACCGTCGAACTGATTGATCAAGTCGATACACAAATTGGCGATGCGCTGATCTCAAGTGGCATCCAGTCGTTTTTCAACTCGATGAGCGATGCTAACAACGACCCGCGTCTCATGGCCACCCGCCAGGTGGTGGTGGAGAGCGCGCGCGCCACGGTCTCGCGCTTCCAGGAACAGGAAGAACAGCTCAACGGTCTCGCGCGTAGCGTCAATCGTCAGATGGGCGGCGTGATCGAGAAAATCAACAGCCTGACCGGCTCCATCGCGCGTATCAACCAAGACATCGCGCTCGGTGCCGGCCTCGCGAGCGGCGTGGTACCGAACGACCTGCTCGACAAGCGCGACCAATTGCTCGTCGATCTGTCCAAGCTGGTCGGGGTCAGCACCCAGCAACGCTCTGACGGTATGGTCAATGTCCTGATCGGTGACGGGCAGTTGGTGGTGACCGGCGGCAACTCTGAAGACTTGCAGGTGACATCCAATATTCTCGATGCCTCGCGCACCGAGATTTCCTTCAAGGTCGGCAACGCCCTGACCCAAGTCACCAGCGCTATCAATGGCGGTGAACTCGGTGCCCTGGTGACCTTCCGCGACGGCACGCTGGAACCGGCGCGTAATTCCATCGGGCAGATGGCGGCCACTTTTGCCCTCTCGATGAACGAACAGCATCGTCAAGGCATGGATCTGCGCGGCGCCTTGGGTGGCGACATGTTCACCATCCCGCCACCGGTGGTGAAGTTTCCTGCCTCCAATACCGGCACGCTGACGGCGGCGTTTAATTTGAATGATGTCGGCGGGCTGACCAACTCCGACTATCGACTGACCCACGATGGTACGAATCTGCTTCTGTTCAAATTGACCGACGGCAGCAGCCGCACCTTGAGCGGTGCCGGTCCGTTTAATGTCGATGGTATGACTCTGGCATTCGGCACCGCGCCGGTGGCGGGCGACAGCTTCCTCATCCAGCCGACCAAAACCGTACCTCGCGGGATGAAGTTTCTGGCCACCGATCCGGCGTCGCTGGCGATGGCCGCACCGAACCGCACTTCACGCTCCAACAGCAACATAAGCGACTCGACTATCTCGCGAGCCGAGGTGCTGGACGCAACCAACGCGGCACTGCTCACCACTACCACCCTGGTGTTCGACAATCCGCCCACCACCTACAAGGTCAATGGCGTCGGTGCGAGCGTCGCTTTTACCAACGGCAGCAACATCGATTTGAACGGCTGGCGGATACAGATAACCGGCAGCCCGGCCGTTGGCGATACCTTCACCGTGCAGAGCAATGCCGGTGGCGCGGGCGACAATACCAACGGACTGGCCTTGAGCAAGCTGCAGTCCAAGCCGATATTGGAAGGCGGCACTGCCACGTTGCAGGAGGTCTACGGCGTGCTGACCGGCGTGGTGGGCGCGGCAGCCTCCCAGGCCCGTGTCAGCAGCCAGGCCCTCGGCACCCTCACCGAAAATGCCGAGGCGGCGCGTGATTCGTTGGCGGGGGTCAATCTTGAAGAAGAAGCGGCCAACCTGTTGCGCTTCCAACAGGCATTCCAGGCGGCGGCTCAGGTCATCAAGGCCGCCGATCAGGCCTTCCAGGCCATCATCGCCGCCACCCGAGGTTAACCGAGATGCGCGTCACCACCAATCAGCTCTACACCCAAAGTCTTAACCGTATTCTCGAGCTGCAGGCCAGCACGCGGGAGGCCACCAACCAGATTTCGAGCGGCAAGCGCATCACACGTCCAGGCGACGATCCGGTGGCGGCCGGCGAGGTGATGCAGATCCGTGATCGTACCAACGCCGCACGACAGTTCGACCGTAACGGCGTGCAGGCCGAATCACGACTGACACAGGTTGATGATGTGCTCGGCGGCGTGAGCAATATGCTGCAACGGGTGAACGATCTGGTCTTGCAGGGCCGCAGTGAGTCGATCAGCAATGCTGACCGCGATTCGATTGCCAAGGAAATCCGCGAACAGATTGAAGTGCTGGTTGATCTCGGCAACACCCGCAACGCGTCGGGTGAATATATCTTTGCCGGCGCGGTGGTGGGCACGCGGCCATTCACGTCCGACGCGCTCGGCAATGTCAGCTACAACGGCGATCAGACTGTGCGTGAATTACAGTTGTCGGAAACGCGTACCATCGCCGAGAGTTTTACTGGTCACGATGCGATGTTTGCAGTACGCAACGGCAATGGAACGTTTACCGGCGGTCGGGTCCCGAGCAATACCGGCACCGGCCAGATCAGCGATAACACCATCCTTAATGGCGCGGCCTACGTGGCCCACGACTTCCGCATCAGTTTCACCAGTGCCACCACCTACGACATCATCGACGACACGTTGGGCGCCAATGTTGCCACCGCGCAACCTTACACGGATGGCGCGGCAATCAGTTTTAACGGTTCGCAGGTGACGGTGTTCGGTGCGCCGAACAGCGGCGACCAGTTCACCGTCAAGCCGAGTCAGAATCAGTCCATGTTCAAAACCCTCGGCAATATCGCCGGGGCCTTCGAGCGGGGCTATGCCAACTCGGCCGAACAGGCGAACTTCGGCTTTGACATCGACCGCACCATTGAGGCCCTCGGTCGCTCGATGGAGAAGGTTGCCGAGTTGCGCGCGACCACCGGCGCGCGGCTCAATAGCATCCTTGCCCAACGCGACGTCAACGATCAGGTCAGTCTCAACCTGCAAACCCTGCGCTCCAAGCTCGAGGATGTCGATCTGGCCAAGGCCATTACCCAGTTGAGCCAGCAGAGCACGGCACTTGAAGCGGCGCAGCAGGCGTTTGTGAAAGTGCAGGGTTTGAGCCTGTTCAATTATCTGTAGGTGTTACGGCCACGGGTACTGTGGGTCAGGCTTCAGCCTGACACTGATGCGCGGCTGGCGGTCCGCAGGCGCGAGTTCCGTAGCACATGGGACCCGGCCGACCGCCGGCGCGCAGAAACCTCGACCGCTTGGCAAAATCTCCGCGCGCGGCGGCCGCTGCAGCCTCAAGCGTGGGCCGCCTGATGCCGCTAGCCCTCCAGTGAAGGTGCAGGCCGTGATGGCCCGCAGCCATTAGAGGATCTGGCGTGAATTTAGTCCCCAACGGCATTGAAGACCGATTGTTCCTGCAGTTGCGCACGCTGACCGTACAACGCTTGCGTGCCGCCGAACGTGGCGACCGCGGCATCTGTGTCTTGCTCGAGCGCCTGCGGCACAACTGTCTCGCCGAACTCGGTGGCCGTCAGTGCAAGGCGCGTCGCCGACTGTTGCACGCAGCCTGAACCCTTAGCCCAGTGTTTTGGCCGAGTCGGAATTCCGGCACGGCCCGTCAAATCGACCGCCGCATCGAGTCATCTGTAAAATTTCATGACAATCGCGTGTCAGGTGACCGACAGTGCTCTGCACTTGAAAGCGGTTTCTTGACATCCCCCCCGCCGCCCGAATAAAAGGGACGTACCCGTAGAGATGTGCGCCGGGAATCTGGCGCGTAACTCATTGCCCAGACGGGACGCCAGCACTGCAAGTGCTTCAACCAATAACATCGCTAAGACGATGCGGGAGCCGCTGCGCCATGAGCAGTCAATCGCCAGTCGTGATCGTGGAACGGGACCCGACTACCGTTCGTGAGCTGAAACAGATCCTCCAGTACCTCGACATGACGACGGTGGAAGTGCCGCCGGAGGGTGATCTGGTCGCGGTCATGGAGACTCGCCCGGCACCCTATATGGTGCTGGTGGGCGAATGTGGCGATCCGCGTGCCCAGAGCGAGGCGTTTCGCCGCATCAAGGCCGCCGATCCCTATACCCCGCTGCTGTTGTTATGTAGTGCGGAGGGCACCCCGGCGCCCAGCGAACTCGACCACGACGCGTTGGCGCGCATCAGGGTGCCGCTGCGTCACGGTGAGTTCGAGGCGGCGCTGCAGAAGGTCAAGACCTACCGCGAAAACCGCCACCAGGAAGGTTCACCGCGATCGCTGGAGCTGTTTCGCAGCCTGGTCGGCTCCAGCCCCGGCATTCAGCGCGTGCGCAACATGATTGAGATGGTCGCGCGCAGCGATGCCAACGTATTGATTGTGGGTGAGTCGGGCACCGGCAAGGAAGTGGTGGCGCGGCATGTCCACCACCATTCCAACCGCCGCAGCAAACCTTTCGTGCCCTTGAACTGCGGTGCGATTCCGGCGGATCTGCTCGAAAGTGAGCTGTTCGGCCATGAAAAGGGCGCATTTACCGGCGCCATCGCCAGCCGTCAGGGCCGCTTCGAGATGGCCGACGGAGGCACGTTGTTTCTCGATGAGATTGGCGACATGAGCCTGTCGATGCAGGTCAAACTGTTGCGCGTGCTGCAGGAGCGCACCTTTGAGCGGGTGGGCAGTAATAAGAGTCACTCGGTCAACGTTCGTATCATCGCCGCCACGCACGTGAATCTGGACCAGGCGATCCGCGAAGGGCGGTTTCGCGAAGATTTGTTCTATCGCCTCAATGTCTTCCCCATCGAAACCCCGCCGTTGCGCGCGCGCACCGAAGATTTGCCGCTGCTGGTGAACGATCTGGTCGAGCGTCTCGACCATGAAGGGCGCGGCACCATCCGTCTGACCCAATCCTGCGTCGAGTCTCTGACTGAATACAACTGGCCGGGAAACGTGCGCGAGTTGGCCAATCTGGTCGAGCGACTGTCGATTCTTTATCCCAATGGCGTGGTGGATGTACACGACTTGCCGGAAAAATACCGCTCTGCGCAGGTGGTGGCGCGAGCGCCGGTCAAACCCGACAGCGCCGCCGGCGCGAGCGGCGAGGTCGCCGCTCCAGCACTGCCCAATCCACGCCTGCCGCGTGCCGGCATCGATTTGAAAGAACATCTGACCGTGATCGAGCGGGATCTGATCCTGCAGGCCCTGGAGGAAACCGATTGGGTGGTGGCGCATGCCGCCAAGAAGCTGTGCATGGGCCGCACGACACTGGTCGAAAAAATGCGCAAGTTCGACCTGATCCGCGAGGGCATCTGACGGGTCCTTGACGCGAGCGCCCCCTTCGACCGGGGGTGATTTTTTTAAGCTGCGGATTTTAAAAGCATTAAATCCGTGGCACGGTCTTTGCTCAAGGCCTTGTACGTGACCGCAGCATTGACGCTGCGGACTCGAACAAGAACCAACGAGCATGACCACCGCAGCCATCACCAACGCCGAGCAGTTATGTGAAGCCTTCGCCGAGTTCGAAGACGCTTCGCGCGAACTGTCCTCGTCTTATACCAATCTCGAACGGCAGGTCGGCCAGCTGACGGCGGAGCTGTCGGCTTCCCGCGCCGGCCAGGCGCGGGAACTCAAGGAAAAACAGCGCCTCGCAGCGCGCCTCAACAATCTGCTCGATGCCTTGCCGGGCGGCGTGGTGGTGTTGGATCAGCGCGGACTGGTGCAGGAATTTAATCCCGCCGCCAGCGAACTGCTGGGCGAAATCGCGCGTGGCGACACCTGGCACAGCATCGTGGCGCGGGCCTTTGCGCCGCGCTGGGACGACGGTCACGACCTGTCGCTCACCGACGGCCGCCGCGTCAATATTG
>CAMCBY010000253.1 GCA_945873015.1 Klebsiella pneumoniae | reverse complement strand
GCCATCAAGGTGTATGGCAGCCAGCCCAAACGCTGGGCGGCCCTGATGAAACGTGGCATGGCGCAGGAAGTGTCGTGGGCCGGGCCGGCCGCGGCCTACCAGCAACTGTACGAGGACCTGCTTGCATAGGCGCGAATTCATTCGCACCTACAACGAATCTCCCTGTTCCAGGGCCCTGCGATAGGCTTCCAGGCGGGTGTGATAGTCGGTCGCATCGCCATATTCCAGAAAGCGCTGCGCGCGCGTGTGGCTGCCCAGCACTTTGCGCGCGTGTTTGATCGGGCAGAAATACTGCTCGGTGCGGGCCGCAATTTCGACCGCGTAGGCCAGCACGCCATTGGCGTAGCCGCAGTAGGCGCAGTGAAAGCGCTCAAAAAAATTGAGATAACCGAGGTGAAAACCATCGACCACCACGTAGTCGGCGCGTTTGACCCGCGCGATACGATAGACCGGAAAACAAAAGGTCTGAAATACGCTGACAAAGATATCGAGCGTCAGGATCGGAATGATCAGGCTGTAGATGAGCGGGCCGGTGACAAAATTCTGCGGCCTGTCGGTGACTATCCAACGCAATACGCTGCGTTTCATGCGTTTATGGGTGGCACGGATGCTCTGTTCGAACTCAATCCGGCGGCCGTTGAACTGATAGAACAGGCGTTGCTCCTTTTCGTGCAAGGCCTGCGCGAGTTCCTCTTCGAGGGTATTGATCTGGGCGAGCAGGTCGCGGATACGCTGGTCCATCGGTGCCCCCGGGCAGTGAACTGAGACCAGGCATTGTAGGTGCGAATTCATTCGTACATGGGGCACGGCGCAGAGCAAGGACCATCCTTGAGCATACCGGCCGGCACAGAGGCGGCTTTCCCCGTCAACCCGATGGGCGTTGTCGAGGGCTCAGGGATGCCGCCCGGAGTCGGACTCGGGTCTGGCGTTCCTTGAGGTCCGCGGCGGGGCGCCGCCCGGGCGCGGACCGTTCAGGCAGGTGGTCAGGGCGGCGCTGCGCGGTTTATCCTAGCGAACTTCGTTCTGTCCACCTCATCGCGCTCCGGGGAGTCCATGGCCACCGCCCAACGCAGCATGCGCGTGACCCGTATCTATACGGGCGCCGATCAGCAGTCCCATTTCGAGGATTTTGAGATTGAGATGGACGACCACGGCCTGATTGGCCATCTGTCCGCCCGTCACCCGGTCACCAATCTCATCTTTCGTCACACTGACAGCGACTACGACTACAGTTGGCATAACGCGCCGCAGCGGCAGTACATCGTGATCCTCGAAGGCGGTCTGGACGTCGAGATTGGCGACGGTACGCGCCGCGTGTTCGGTGCCGGTGACATCCTGCTGGCTGAAGACCTGACCGGCCAGGGCCATATCAGTCGTGCGGTCAACGGCCAGCCGCGCCGTTCGTTGTTCATTACTCTCGATTAATTCAATTACAAAACATAAGCACCCGGAGATCGCGCATTGAGCACGCCCATCAAGGCCATCATGGCCAACAAAGACGCCGACGGTAAATTCAGCGCCGGTCTGACCACCATAGACATCGCCGACCTGCCCAACGAGGACGTGCTGGTCGATATCGATTTTTCGACCGTCAATTACAAGGACGGCCTCGCCGTCACCAATACCTTTCCTATCTGCGCCAAGCTGCCGATGGTGTGTGGCATCGATCTGGCCGGCACGGTGGTCGAGTCCAAATCCGCCAAGTGGAAGGCAGGCGACCGCGTGCTGGTGAACGGCTACGGCCTGTCTGAGCGCCACTGGGGTGCCTATGCGCAGAAGCAGCGCGTCAATGCAGATTTCCTGGTGCGTATCCCCACCGCCTTCAGCAGTGAAGTGGCGATGGCTATCGGCACCGCCGGTTACACCTCGATGCTGGCAGTCAATGCGATTCGCGATCACGGCACCAAACCTGGCGATGGCCCGATACTCGTGACCGGCGGTGCCGGTGGTGTTGGTTCGGTCGCTATCATGCTGCTGGCAAAACTCGGTTATGAAGTGGTGGCCAGCACCGGCAGGCCGGAAACGGCTGCCTATTTGAAGAGCCTCGGCGCCAGCGACACCATCGCCCGCAGCGAACTCGCCCGCGCGGCCAAACCGCTCGAAAAAGAACTGTGGGCCGGCTGCGTCGACAGCGTCGGTTCGACCACGCTCGCCACCGTGCTTTCGCAACTGCGCTACAACGGCGTGGTGGCGGCCTGCGGTCTCGCCGGCGGCGGCGACCTGCCGAGCACGGTCATGCCGTTTCTGCTGCGCAACGCGCGCCTGCAGGGCATCGACTCGGTCATGGCACCGATGGCAGCGCGTGAGCGCGCGTGGAAAGACCTGGCCGAGCTCATCGACCCTGCACAGCTCAAGGGCATCTACACCATCGAACCACTGGCCCGCGTGCCGGAACTCTGCGCGTCTATTCTGCGCGGCGAGATCCGCGGCCGCGTGGTTATCGACGTCAACAAATAATTTCCGATTCAGCAACGAATAACAGAGAGGATCACCCCCATGGGAGACGTAGTCAGCTACAGCCGCGAAGGCGAGATTGCTTACATCACCGTTGACAGCCCGCCGGTCAACGCTTTGTCACTGCCGGTGCGCGCCGGCCTGCAAAGCTGCGTGCGCCAGTTCGTTGGCGACCAGCAAGCCAAGGCCGCCATCCTGATCTGCGCCGGCCGTACTTTGATCGCCGGCGCCGATATCACTGAGTTCGACAAGCCGCGCCAGGACCCCTGGTTGCCGGAAGTGATCGAGGAGATGGAAGCGTCGCCGAAGATCATCATCGCTGCGATTCACGGCACCGCGCTCGGCGGCGGCCTCGAAACCGCGATGGGCTGCCATTACCGTGTCGCCGTGCCGTCCGCCAAACTCGGTCTGCCGGAAGTGACCTTGGGTCTCCTGCCGGGCGCGACCGGCACCCAGCGTCTGCCACGCCTGATTGGCGCCAAGGCGGCGCTCGATGCGATGGTCAGTGGCAAACCGATGTCGGCCAAGGCCGCAGCGGCGGCCGGCGCGGTCGATCATCTGCTCGCCGATGAAGACTTGAAGGGCGGCGCGACTGCCTATGCCAAAAAGCTCATCGCCGACGGCGCGCAGCCGCGCCGCATCCGCGACATGGCGGTCGACAAGGCCGGCGCCGATGCCGAGTTTTTCGCCAACTACCGCAAGGACGTGGCACGCAGCGCGCGTGGTTTCTTCGCGCCGGAACAGATCATCAAATGCGTGGAAGCGGCCGTCAATCTGCCCTACGCCGATGCGGTCAAACGCGAGAGCGAGCTGTTCATGGAATGTATGACCTCGGCGCATTCGCGTTCGCAACGCCACCTGTTCTTCGCCGAGCGCGCCACCGCCAAGGTGCCGGATGTGCCGGCTTCGACCAAACTGCGTGACATCAAAAAGGTTGCCGTGCTCGGTGGCGGCACCATGGGCGGCGGCATCGCGATGAACTTCGCGAACGTCGGCATACCTGTCGTGCTGAAGGAAATCAACCAGGCGGCGCTCGATCGTGGCTTAGGCATCATCAAGGGCAACTATGAGAACACCTTGAAGAAGGGCCGCATGAGCCAGGCCGAATTCGACAAATGTATGTCGCTGATAAGCGGCACGGTCGATTACAGCGGCATCGGTGACTGTGACCTGATCGTCGAAGCGGTGTTCGAGAACATGGCGCTCAAGAAGGAAATCTTCGCCGAACTCGACAAGGTCGCCAAACCCGGCGCGATCCTCGCCAGCAACACCTCGACCCTGGATGTGGACGAAATCGCGGCCGCCACCAAGCGCCCGCAGGACGTCATCGGCTGGCACTTCTTTGCGCCCGCCAATGTCATGACCCTGCTCGAGATCGTGCGCGGTGCCAAGACTGCCCATGACGTCATCGCGACCTCCATGGCGATGGCCAAAACCATCCGCAAACAGGCGGTGCTGGTGCGCGTGTGTTTTGGTTTTGTCGGCAACCGCATGTTCTTCCCCTACGTGCGTGAAGCACAGCGCATGATTCTCGAAGGCAATGCACCGGAATACATCGACAAGGCTGCCTACGACTGGGGCATGGCGATGGGCCCGAATGGCGTGTCGGATCTGTCTGGTCTTGACGTGCTCGACAAGGTCAACAACGAATGGAAGGAAAAGCCCAGCGATCCGGCCTACTGCCGCATGGTCGCCAAGCTGACCGAGATGGGCCGTCTGGGTCAAAAGACCAATGCCGGTATCTTCAAGTATGTCGACCGCAAGCCGGTGCCGGATCCGGAAGTCGCCGCACTTGCCAAATCTGAAGCTGAGCGCCTGGGTGTGCCGCAGATTGCCGTGACGCCGGAAGAAGTCATCGAGCGTTTGTTGTTCTCCATGATCAACGAAGGCGCGCTGATTCTCGCCGAAGGCATCGCCACCCGGCCGAGCGACATCGACGTGGTGTTCGTGCATGGTTATGGCATGCCGCGCTACCGCGGTGGTCCCATGCAGTATGCCGATGAAGTGGGTTTGAAGACCGTCGTCGCAGGCATGGAGAAATACCGCAAGCGTTACGGTGATCTCTACTGGACGCCGGCACCGCTGTTGCAGGAACTGGCCGATGCCGGTTCGTCCTTCAGCGCGTGGGCGGCGAAGCGCGAGGGCTAAGGCTCCGCGCTTGGAGGGGCCGCGCGCAATGCGCGGCCCCGATCGGATGCACCGTTCTCCCTGTAGGTGCGAATTCATTCGCACATTCAACTGCAAAAGCTATCGCCAGTGGATGACTGTTGAATGTCAGGCTGAAGCCTGACCCAAAGAAGAGGTTGCCTGTGCTTTTTGAACATCCTGATTTACATTTTGTGGGTCAGGCTTCAGCCTGACATTCATTCCAAATCCATTGAGTGTCGCTCAGGCAATCAATGTGCGAATGAATTCGCACCTACAACGGGGATGCCCCCATGGTGACAGTGATGCATTCTGCCGGCTTGCACATCTTCGCGACGGCCTTGGGACCCTGCGGCATTGCCTGGCGCGGGGAGGGCATTGTCGGTTTGCAGTTGTCGGAAGGCGATCACGGCGCAACGCTCGCACGCTTGCGCAAACGCTTTCCCGATCTGAACGAGACTGGGGCCACAGCGGTGATAACCGCGTCCGAAACCGCCATCATCACGCTGCTCGCCGGCGGCAATCCCGATCTCGATTTTATCCGGCTCGATATGCAGGCCGTGCCCGAATTTCATCAACGGGTGTATGCCATCGCCCGCGCCATCCCGCGCGGTACGACCCTCACCTACGGCGACCTTGCACGCCAACTCGGTGATGTCGCCCTGTCACGCGCGGTCGGGCAGGCGCTCGGCGCCAATCCGTTTGCACCGGTCGTGCCCTGCCATCGTGTGCTGGCGGCCGATGGCCTGGGCGGCTTTTCCGCCCATGGCGGCGGCGACACCAAGCTGCGCATGCTCGCCATCGAGGAAACGAAAGGACTGCAGCTCACGATGTTCTAGAGCGGCGACACCTCAGCACGCGGCGGCTGCCATTCGCGCATCACCATGTTCATGGTGACCACAGCACGCTTTACCGCGCCCAGCGCCGCGCGCCCGTCGGGCGACATGCGATGTGCGTGGGGTGTCATTGCGATGAGGTCCTGAATCTGTTGTGGCGTATCGAGCGTCACGGCGTAATTCAAGCGACGCTCGGAGAGTACCTGCCAGCCGCGTGCAAGTGCTTCTGGCACGGGCGCGACCTCGGCCACATCGACCTGCGGATAAATCACCTGCCGCAGTTCCATTAAATGCGCGCTATCTGCATCGACCGTCAGCAGCCGCGCGCACGACGCGAGCATGGCCTCAAAGGCCGGCCAGTGGGGAAAGCCGAATTGGGACAGCAGCACATCGACGCTCGCCGCCTCGACTGGTGGCTGACGATTGCTGGCGACGGCCCACGCGATGCCCGTACCGTGCCTGGCGGCGGCACGCACCGCCCATTTCGAAATATCGTAACCGGCGAGTTCCAGCGAGTCCGCGTCATCGCAGGCAGCCGCGCACCGCTGAAGGTGGGCGAGCATATAACCTTCACCACACCCGGCATCGACCACCCGCAATGGCCGGACTCTGTCGCTGCGGTGCATAGCGAGGGTGCGTACGAAGTCGAACACCGCGTCAGCCAATGGCGTGAACACACCGCTATCGACCACCCGGCGGCGCGCCGCGACCATGGCCTTGTCATCGCCGGGGTCGCGCGAGGCCTTGTATTGCACTGGCAGCAGGTTGAAATAGCCCTCGCGAGCGCAGTCGTAACGATGGCCGGCGGCGCAGCCTATCCAGCCATCGCCGGGCATAAGCGGCGTGTCGTCCAGAGGACAGATGAAATACGCGCGCGGCACGACTTTCATGCCGGCGCGTCCAGGGTTCAG
>CAMCBY010000252.1 GCA_945873015.1 Klebsiella pneumoniae | reverse complement strand
CCGTCTCGGTCGAACGTCGCATCCATCGTGTGCTTATGGACGGTTTGGGCGTCGGCTTGGTGACTGGCCTGGTGGGTGCCGGCGGCGGTTTTCTGGTGGTACCGGCACTCGCGTTGCTTGGCGGCTTGCCTATGCACACGGCGGTCGGCACTTCGCTGCTGGTCATCATCATGAACTGCGCTGCGGGCGTCGCCAGTTATGCACTGGTCTCGCATGTGCCCCTGGATGCCCAGTCGGCGGTCGTGATCAGCGTGCTTGCGATTGTCGGCACGATGGTTGGCACCCGTCTCGCGCGTTCAATTTCTTCCGCGCAGTTGCAACGTGGTTTTGGCGTCTTTGTGCTGATTGTCGCGGCTATACTGATTTGCGTCGAAGGCAGCGGTCTGTTGGCGCAGACCTTTGCCGTCGATCGATTCATCGCCGGTGCCGTGCTCCTCGGATTGGGGGCCGTTTCCCTGGTACCGCTGGTGAGCAAACTTCTACGCCGTGGCACCGCCGCGCATCCACAGCACTGACAGGACGACGTGAGTGCAGGTTGCGCGACTGGCCGGAGATGAAAATGCAGAACAATAAGACGCGTATCGTTGTAGTCGGAGGCGGCACCGGGGGCATGGCGGTGGTTTCGGCCCTTGACCAATTGCCGGGTCGGGACAAACTCGATATCACCTTGCTCGAACCCTCGGATTTCCATTACTACCAGCCGCAATGGACGATGGTCGGCGCCGGGTTGTTTCCGCGAGAAGTTACTCGCCGCGCGATGACTGGACTGGTGCCGGCCAACATCAACTGGGTCAACGAAGCGTGCGCTGAGTTTCTGCCGCATGACAATCACCTCTTGACCGCGTCCGGTACACGCATCGACTACGACTATCTGATCGTCGCTACCGGCCTGAAACTCGACTGGGACAAGATTGACGGACTCAAGGGCAATCTCGGCAATCATGGCATCTGCAGCAACTACAGTTATGACAGCGTGCCTTCGACCTGGGAAAACATCCGCAATCTGAAGCGCGGCGTGGCGATGTTTACCTTCCCGCCGCCGCCCATCAAATGTGCCGGCGCACCGCAGAAGATCATGTATCTGGCCGAGGATCACTTCCGACGCAGCGGCGTGCGCGAGCAGATTACGGTGTCTTACCGCTGCGCCGGCGACAGTATTTTTGCGGTCAAAAAATACGCCGCCGCGCTGACCGAAATCTGCAGCCAACGCGCCATCGACACCCAGTTTGCGTGGAAGCTTAAAGCGGTTGACGCAGTGGCCCATGAAGCGAGTTTCGAACACACCAAGAGCGGCGAAACGCGCACTGAAAAATACGACATGCTGCACATCACGCCGCAGATGAGCGCGCCGCTGGTCGTCAGCAGCAGTCCACTGGCCAATGACGCCGGTTTTGTCGATGTCGATAAAGGCACGCTGCAACACACCCGCTATGCGAACGTATTCAGTCTCGGTGATTCGAGCAGTTGCCCGACGTCCAAGACTGCGGCGGCTGTGCGTGCGCAGTTGCCGGTCTTGATTTTCAATCTGGCGGCGACCATGAACGGCCGCACGCTGGATAAAAAATACGACGGTTATACCTCTTGTCCGCTGGTGACCGGTTATGGCCGTTTGATTCTTGCGGAGTTCGACTACGACTTGAATCCGCAGGAGACCTTTCCCTTTGACCAGGGCAAGGAGCGTCTCAGCATGTATTTGTTGAAGAAGTACGTTCTCCCCTACATCTACTGGAAAGGATTGGTTGCCGGTCGCAAGTGGCCGTGGCTGATGCCTGAATCCCATCTGAAAGCGTTTTGAGAGGTCACCATGATTGAGCCTGGAAGTATTCCCGCTGCCCTGACAGGGGGCGCGATTATCGGTCTCGCTGCGGCACTGATGCTGGCGGTCAACGGACGCATACTCGGGGTCAGCGGTATTGCCGCCGGTCTCGTCGCGGCGGGAAGTTCAGGCAGCGAACGTCTGCTGCGCGCAGCGTTTCTCATCGGCATGTTGGCGGGTGGTATCGCCATCGGCAAAATCTTTCCCCAAGCCTTGCCGGGCGCGATGAGCAGCAACCATCTGCTGTTGGGTGTCGCCGGGCTGGCGGTGGGTTTTGGTACGCGTCTCGGTGGCGGCTGCACCAGCGGACATGGTGTGTGTGGCATGGCGCGTTTATCGCCGCGCTCGCTGGTTGCGACCGGCGTGTTTATGACTGTCGGTATTGCGACGGTGTTTGTCATCCGTCACGTGCTTGGAGGTGCGGCATGAAAGTCCTGAGCTTCTTTCTGTTAGGTGTGCTGTTCGCGGTCGGGCTCGGTATCTCGGGCATGACGCAGCCGGCCAAGGTGGTGGGTTTTCTCGACATTTTCGGCGCGTGGGATCCGGCGCTCATGTTCGTGATGGGCGGCGCGGTGGCGGTCAACTTTATCGGTTATAGGTTGGCGGTCGGGCGTCCCCATCCCCTCCTCGCTGCGCGTTTCGATATTCCGACGCGCCGCGATATCGACTGGCAACTGGTCACCGGTGCCAGCCTGTTTGGTGCAGGTTGGGCGTTGGCCGGGTTCTGTCCGGGACCGGCGCTGGTGGCGCTCGCGAGCGGTTCGACGGATGTCATGCTGTTCGTCGCCGCGATGTTCATCGGTTTTCTATTGAAGGATCTGCTGATCAGACCGAGCGCGCCCACCTTGCCGGCCGGTCTCGCCCCGAATCGCTGACAGACTGCGACACGGCCGACCTCACAAGGCCGGCCTCGCCCGGCGGCGTGCCGGCGCAGACGGGCTGTCTGTGGGTGATAAAAGTCGGCTTTGCCGTACGCAATACGCGCCCGCAGCCTAGTTGGAACGCATGGCCGTTTGTTGACCGGCAAGGTGGGCAGGTTTGCGTTGCTCGTCTCGCATGCCCTGAGCACAATACGCGAGCGCGCCCGATTACCTCAAAACGTGTCGCCCGGCACCCGCACCCAGCCTTCCATGAGCACCCGCGCGCTGCGGCTCATGATGGCCTTGGTGACTGTCCACTCGCCGTTGTTTTGTGTGGCTTCGGCGCCGACACGCAAAGTGCCGGACGGATGACCGAAGCGCACCTGGTTGCGTGCTTTGCCACCCGCGGCGAGATTGACCAAGGTGCCCGGGATCGCTGCGGCCGTGCCGATGGCGACCGCGGCGGTGCCCATCATGGCGTGATGCAGTTTGCCCATCGACAAGGCGCGCACCAGCAGGTCTACATCAGCGACAGTGACGGCCTTGCCGCTCGACGACAGGTAGTCTTTAGGTTTGGCGACAAACGCAATCTTCGGTGTGTGCTGGCGTTTAGCGGCTTCGGAGACGTCTTTGATCAAGCCCATGCGTAATGCGCCATAGGCGCGCATGGTTTCGAACATGGCGAGCGCCTTGGCGTCGCCGTTGATGGCGTCCTGTAATTCGGTGCCGGTATAACCAATCGCCTCTGCGTCGACAAATACCGTCGGAATGCCGGCATTGATCATGGTCGCCTTGAACGTGCCGACTCCGGGCACTTCCAGTTCATCGACCAGATTGCCGGTCGGGAACATCGCGCCGCCGCCCTCTCCCTCTCCCTCGTCGGCCGGGTCGATGAATTCAAGCTGCACTTCGGCGGCCGGGAAGGTCACGCCGTCGAGTTCGAAGTCACCGGTTTCCTGCACCGCGCCGTTGCTGACCGGCACATGACCAATGATGGTCTTGGAAATATTCGCCTGCCAGATGCGCACCGTGCAGATTCCGTTGTGAGGAACGCGTGCCGGATCGATGAGACCATTGCTGATGGCGAACGCACCCACCGCCGCCGACAGATTGCCGCAGTTGCCGCTCCAGTCAACAAACGCCGTATCAATCGAAACCTGGCCGAACAGATAGTCGACGTCGTGATCAGGCTTCTCGCTCTTGGCGAGGATCACGGTCTTGCTGGTGCTGGAGGTTGCGCCGCCCATGCCGTCAATCTGTTTGCCGTAAGGGTCGGGGCTGCCGATCACGCGCAGCAGCAGCTTGTCGCGCGCTTCGCCTGGCTGCTGGCAACTGGCAGGCAGATCCTGCAGTCGAAAAAAAACACCCTTGCTGGTGCCGCCGCGCATGTAAGTGGCGGGAATTTTTATCTGAGGTACGTGAGCCATGAATTCCTGTCTCCAAAAAGAATGGGGCGGTTCGTTACCGTTCCGCCCCATGGGGATGCATCAGTCGGTGCGGAGCATCCGATACATCGAGCTTTTGTCTCAGGCCGCGACGGTCGCCGCGAGGAAGTCCTGCGCGAATCGTTGCAACACACCACCGGCCTCATACACCGAGACTTCTTCCGCCGTATCGAGGCGGCAGGTCACCGGCACTTTGACGGTCTCGCCATTTTTGCGATGGATGACCAGCGTCAGATCGGCACGCGGTGTGCGCGCGCCTTCAACGTCGTAGGTCTCGGTGCCGTCCAGACTCAAGGTGTTGCGATTAACGCCGGCCTTGAATTCGAGCGGCAACACGCCCATGCCTATCAGGTTGGTGCGATGGATACGCTCGAAACCTTCGGCGACGATGGTCTCGACACCGGCGAGACGCACGCCCTTGGCTGCCCAGTCGCGCGAGCTGCCCTGTCCGTAGTCTGCGCCGGCAATGATGATCAGCGGTTGTTTACGATTCATGTAAGTTTCAATCGCTTCCCACATGCGCATCACCTGCCCTTCTGGCTCGACGCGCGCCAACGATCCCTTCTTGACCTTGCCATCGACTATCGCCATTTCATTGACGAGCTGCGGATTGGCAAATGTCGCACGCTGCGCGGTGAGATGATCGCCACGATGGGTTGCATAGGAATTGAAGTCTTCTTCCGGCAGGCCCATCTTCGCGAGGTACTCACCGGCCGCACTGTCGAGCAGGATGGCGTTGGATGGCGAGAGATGATCGGTCGTGATGTTGTCCGGCAACAGCGCCAGCGGACGCATGCCTTTCATGGTCCGTTCACCGGCGAGGGCGCCTTCCCAATAGGGCGGACGACGGATGTAAGTGCTCGGCGCACGCCAGTCGTACAGAGGACTGACCTTCTGCGCTGCGCCACCCTTGTCCTCAAACATCGGGATGTAGACCCTGCGGAACTGCTCCGGCGTGACGCTCTTGGCGACGATGGCATCGATTTCCGCATCCGACGGCCACAGGTCTTTCGGCATGATGGGTTTGCCATCGGCATCGTTACCGAAGGAATCCTTCTCGATATCAAAGCGAATAGTGCCGGCCAGCGCATAGGCCACCACCAGCGGTGGCGAAGCCAGGAAGGCCTGCTTGGCATAGGGATGGATGCGGCCATCGAAATTGCGATTGCCCGACAGCACGGCGGTCGCATACAGATCGCGGTCGATGATCTCCTGCTGGATCTTCGGATCGAGCGCGCCGGACATGCCGTTACAGGTGGTGCAGGCAAACGCCACGATGCCGAAGCCGAGTTTCTCAAGCTCTGACTTCAAGCCCGCCTCTTCCAGATATAGGGCGACAGTCTTGGAGCCCGGTGCGAGCGAACTCTTGACCCAGGGTTTGCGCGTCAAACCGAGGCGATTGGCATTGCGCGCCAGCAGCGCGGCGGCAATCACGTTGCGCGGGTTGGAGGTATTGGTGCAACTCGTGATGGCCGCGATGATGACCGCGCCGTCGGGCATCTGCCCGGGTATTTCCTGCCACTCGCCTGCAATACCTTTGGCCGCAAGCTCGGAGGTCGACACGCGCGCATGGGGATTGCTGGGGCCAGCCATGGTGCGCACCACGCTGCTGAGATCAAAACTCAAGGTGCGCTCATACACAGCGCTCTTGAGGCTGTCGGACCACAGGCCCGCTTCTTTGGCATAGGTCTCGACCAGTTTCACCTGTTCGCTGCTGCGGCCGGTCAGGGTGAGATAATCCAAGGTCTGCTGGTCGATGGAGAACATCGCCGCGGTGGCGCCGTATTCCGGTGCCATGTTGGAAATGGTCGCGCGATCACCGAGCGTCAACGAAGACGCGCCGGCGCCGTGGAATTCGAGATAGGCGCCGACTACTTTCGATTTGCGCAGGAACTCGGTGAGTGCCAGCACCAGATCAGTCGCGGTGATGCCTTCCTGCAGTTTGCCGGTCAGCTCAACGCCAATGATTTCAGGCAAACGCATCCACGATGCGCGGCCCAGCATCACGTTCTCCGCTTCCAGACCTCCGACACCGACCGCAATCACACCGAGCGCATCGACATGCGGCGTGTGACTGTCGGTACCGACACACGTATCGGGGAAAGCCACGCCATCCTGTGCATGAATGACCGGCGACATCTTCTCCAGATTGATCTGGTGCATGATGCCGTTGCCCGCCGGAATGACCACCATGTTGTCAAACGCGAGTTTGGTCCAGTTGATGAAGTGGAAGCGGTCCTCGTT
>CAMCBY010000251.1 GCA_945873015.1 Klebsiella pneumoniae | reverse complement strand
CGTATTATTCAGTTACGGCGGCGCCGGGCCCTGCCATGCCGGTGCCTATGCGCGCGAACTCGGCATCGCGACGCTCGTGATACCGCTCGCCAATACTGCTTCGGTGTGGTCGGCCTTTGGTGTGGTGTCATCCGATGTCATTCACGTCTATCAACAGGATCAGTTGATGGCGGCGCCATTTGAACTGGCACCACTCGAGCGTCTGTTGCAGGAGCTGGCCGGCCAGGCGCGCACGGAATTCACCGCCGAAGGTTTTACGCAGGCGCAGCTGCGCCTGCGCTGGTCGGCCGATCTGCGTCATCGTCTGCAGGTGCATGTGGTGGAAGTCGAATTCAGCGAGCACGAACTCGACGCCGCTTTCAGCGCCACCTTGCTGGCGCGATTCACGGCCCGCTACGAAGCCCTGTATGGCGTCGGCACGGCCTATGGCGAGGCCGGCATTGAACTGGTGACTATGCGTCTGCATGCCAGCGCGGCGGTCAACAAACCGGCGCTGGCGGCCGCCGCCGAGGCGGCGTCCAGTGCCGCGCCGGCCAGCCATACGCGGGCGGTGTTCTGGCCGGAACTCGATGCGCTGCTTGAGACGCCGATCTATCGCGCCGAACAACTGTTGCCCGGTCATACCATTGACGGCCCGGCGGTGATCGAACCGACCGTGACCACTATCGTGGTGCGGCCCGGGCAACGTGCACGGCTCGATGGTTACGGCAACATCATCATTGATTTGAACCCGGGAGAAATCGCGTGAAGCCTGTCACTGTGCCGGCCACGCCCTGGGATGGCATCGCCAATTCTTACATCCCGCCTGCTGAACTGCGTCTGCCCGCCGCGCTTGAACTGCATCGCGACACCGCGCCGGATCTCGACCCTGTCACCTACGAGGTGCTGCGCCACGCCCTGTGGAACGTCAATGACGAACATGGCATGACCATCCAGAAGGTGTCGGGCTCACCGTTCGCGAGCGTTGCCCATGACTTTAATACGGTCATCCTCACCGAGGATGGCGAGTTCGTATTCTTCGGCCCGCATATTCAGTATTTCTCCGGCACCATGGACTTGCCGATCAAATGGACGCTGGAGAATCTCGGCGCGGAACCCGGCATCGCAGAAGGCGACATGTTTTTGTCCAACGACCCGTGGATCGGCTCGAGCCATCAATCCGATGTGCAGATCACCTGCCCGGTATTCTGGCAAGGACGCATTTTCTGCTGGGTGGCCAATGCCCTGCACCAGTACGACATCGGCGGCAATACGCCGGGCAGTTTTTGCGCCGACGCGCGCGACGTGTTCGACGAGCCGGTGCCGATACCGCCGATCAAAATAGTGGAAGGCGGTCGTCTGCGGCGCGACCTCGAGGGTATGTATCTGCGCCATTCACGCCAGCCGCAACTGGTGGCGCTGGACCTGCGCGCGCAGATCGCAGGCAACCTGGTCGCGCGTAATCGTATCCACGGTTTTATCAAGCGTTATGGACCCGCCACGGTCAAAGCCGCTATGCGCCGCCTGATCGACGACGGCGCGCGGGCATTTCGCGCGCGGCTCGATGAGATCCCGAATGGTATCTGGCGCGCGGTCAGTTATCTCGAAGCCGCGACGCCGGAAGACCGCGGCATCTATCCCGTGCACATGACGGTCACCAAACACGACCATGAACTGGTGTTCGACAATCGTGGCTCGCACGCCCAGACAGGTTCGCTGAACGCGAGTTTTTCCGGTTGGCGCGCCGGCATCCTGAGCGTGATCAATCCGCTCATGTGTTATGACCAGCTCTACAGCGCCGGCGGAGCGCTGCGCCATGTGCGCTTTGAGCCAGAGCGCGGCACTATCAACTGCCCGAGTTTTCCGGCCTCCGTCACCAATTCCCAAATCGGCAATCTGATCGGCGGTGCATTGGCGAACGTGGTGGTGGGCAAGATGCTGCTATCGGCGCCGTCGCTGCGCAACGAAGTATTCGCGGTCTGTGGCGACAGTGTGTTCCCCTTGAGTGCGATAGCCGGCGTGGATGCGGCCGGCCAGGCTTTCGGCACGGGGTTTCTCGACCCGATGGCCGGTGCAATCGGTGCTTTTCCGCATCGCGACGGCATCGATACCGGCGGCGTGCATTGGGAGCCGAAGTCGGTGATGGGCAACGTCGAACAGATAGAGCAAAACTTTCCCATCCTCTATCTCTATCGACGTGAAGTGGCCGATTCCGGTGGCGCGGGCAAATTCCGCGGCGGCAATTCGGCCGCCTTTGCAGTCATCCCGCATGGTGTTGCGCAACTCCATCACGCGCCGTCTGCAGCCGGTTGTGCGGTGCCGACCAGCACTGGTCTGGCCGGTGGATATCCGGCACGCACCAATTCATTTCGTATGATTCGCGGCAGCGAAGTGCATGCCTGTTTCGCGCGCGGCGAGATGCCCGCTGCGCTCGACGCGCTGGGTGGACATGAAGTGCCTATCCACGCCAAGGAACGCGGGCTCGTGCAACAGCGCGACGACGTGTGGGAAGTGGCATGGTGTGCGGGCGGTGGTTATGGCGACCCTTATGCACGCGATGCCGCCAGTGTGCGCGATGACGTCGCCGAAGGCCGTGTCAGCGCGGCCTGGGCACGCAGTGCATATGGCGTGTGTTTTATCAGCGGGCTTGCGCCGCCGACGGTAGATGTTGAGGGCACACGCGAGTTGCGCGCACAACGACTGCGTGAGGTATCAGCCACGTCGGTTAGCGATGCCGCCGAACATGGTCGCAGCATGAGCGAAGGGCTGCTTCTGCGCGGTACGGGTGCGGCCGGCCATTGGCATTGCGCGCGCTGTGCGCATCCGCTCGGCGCCGCCAACGGCAACTACAAACTGGCGGCACGACTCGAACAGTTGCCGATAGCCAAGGCCAATCCGCATATCCAGCACGCTTATCTGCGCATCGACGCGGCACTGGTGTGGCGCCGTTACCATTGCCCGAACTGCGGTCTCATTCTCGATACCGACATTGCGCAGGCCGACGAGGCGCCGCTGTGGGACATCGAACTGCGGTGAGCGTCCAAGGTGGGTAAGATTGCGCAGCGTACGAGTCTGACGGCGTTGATTGCCGATTGGGTGCCACGCGCTGCAAGTGTGGCGCTCGGCGGGCTGCACTTTCACAACACGCCGATGGCGCTGGTGCGGGAGTTGATCCGCCAGGCAGTGCCCATCGCCCATCTGCTGCCGCCGCTCGATGGCTCCATCAATGCCGACCAACTGATAGGCGCGGGGCTGGTCGAGGAAGTGCAGTTCGCTTATATCGGCGCCGAAATTTACGGGCTCGCCGGCCGCTTTCGCGCCGCCGCTGAAGCCGGCACGTTGCGCCTGCGCGACTGTGAAGAAGCAGGATTCACGCTGGCGCTGCGCGCCGGAGCGGCGGGCCTGCCGTTCGCGGCCTTACCATCGAACTTCATGCCGACCAGCACCGATGTGCCGGGTGTGCTCGAGGTCAATCCAAGCGACTACCAGACGCTGCGCGACCCTTTCACTGGCGCCACTCAGGTGGTGGTGCGCGCGATCGCGCCCGACGTGGCCTTGATCCATACGCAACTCATCGACCGTCACGGCAATTGCGGTTTTTTAGGCGCGCCGCTGCTCGATCTCGACATTGCCCGTGCGGCACGCGTGTGCCTGGTGCAGGCCGAGCGCGAGGTCGAAACCCTGCCCGCACACTGTCGCGCCTGGTTGCCGGGTTATGTGGTGGATGCCTATTGTGTGTTGGCGGGTGGCGCTCATCCGGCGGCGTCTCACGGCTGTTATGGCCATGATGACGAGCATGTGCGCGCCTATGTCGAAGCGGCGCACAGCGATGCGGGTTATGCGCGTTATCGCCAGGACATTATCGGCGCCAGCGAATTGCACTACCGGGCGGCGGTCGATATCGACGCGCGTCTGACCGCGCTCGCGCGCAGCGCGCCATGAGTTATCTGTGTGCGGAATTGATGGCGATAGTCTGCGCACGTGCGCTGCGCGATGGTGATGTGATTGTGACCGGCACGCGCGCGACGTTGCCGAGCGCGGCCTATCGCAGCGCGCAGTTGCTCGGTAAACCGCATGTGCGCGCCATGATCGGTGCGACCGGCACCATCGACCCAAGCGTGCAACCGGTGCCACCGTCGGGCGGTGATCAGGCGTTCCTGGACGGACGTGTGACGCTCGATCTCGCGACCGGCGTGTGCGATCAACTGCGCGGGCTGGTCGATGTGATTTTTCTCGGCGCCTTGCAGCTCGACCGCCACGGACGCTGCAATCTGGCGGTGGTGGGTGATTATCATCGACCGCGCTTACGCGGCCCGGGCAGCATTGGTCTGTCGATGGTCGGCAGCGTCAAACGCACCTTCATGTTTTTCGAGCGCCACGACCCGCGCGTGCTGGTCGAGCGCGTCGATTTTGTCAGCGGCGACATTCTTGGCAGCGGCGGCGAGCTGCTGGTGGTCACGCCCCTGGGCGTGCTCGGTGCGCTCCCTGGCGCGCGTTCCGTTGAACTGCTGAGCGTACATCCCGGCGTGACGTTCGAACGCATTCAGGCCTGCACCGGTTTTGCCTTGAACGCAGCGGCTGCCGTGCCTACACCCGCCCCCAGCCCCGCAGAACTGGCGGTACTGCGCAGTCTGGCCGACGGCCGCGCGCTGGCGGAGATGGCCGTGACCTTGTGAAGGTCAGCCGACGGCGTGGCTCAGTGTTCCCACATCACATGTTCCCGTTCTTTCAGCGCGGTCTTCAGCATCGCCAGCAGTGGACCGGCACGGTGGGCAACGCTGATACGTGGTTCGTGTTGCGGGTCGTCATCTTGTGCAGGACGGTCGGCGTCGAGTGCGCGCGCCGGACTGTCGCTGACCGCCGCTTCGAGATGCGCGAGCGCGGCGTCAATATCCACCGCTGCGAGTGAGCCTGGCACGCTGCCGCTGTGGCCCATGAGGCGAATCAACTCGCGCGCCACCGTTTCCAGCATGAGGATGTCGGGCGAGTATTTGCTTTTGAAGGTGATGGGCATGGTGTGCGGTCAGATAGGGATGAAGTCACAGCTTACGCCTCCCAAAAGGCCGGATCGCGCAGGCCCGCGCTGAAAAGGCGAAACTGCCCGACATCGTGCTGCAAAGCTGACAGCGGCGCGCGCAGACCCATGCCAGAGCGCGGGCGGGCTTGCATATCTCAGCTGGTGCGGCGCCGGCCCGCGCGCAGCAGCGGGCCCAAGCCGGACAAAATCATCACGGCGCTGCCCGGCAGCGGCACAGGCGCGGCGGCTGCGTAGTTCACACCGTCAATATCCGCCGAAAATCCAATAGTGGAAAACACCCCGGAGAAGGCAGTCGTGGGCGGCAGTCAAATCAGGCCACTGCCAAGCGCCATCTGCACCTGCACGGTACTGAACAGATCGCCTACCAGCGCCGCGCCGTTCAGGCCGAGCGGCTTGCTGTAGGAGACCTCAACGGTGCCGGTGATGAAGCTGCGACCAGTAAAATCCAGTAGCAGATCGCGGCCGGTCAGAGAGCCTGGTGTGCTCGGTCTGGCGGTATCGGAAACGCCGAGGCCGCGGTCAAACGCCGCATGACCGCCACCATCGCCACGGCCGTCGATGCGGAAGCGGATAAGCGTGCGGGCCTTGTTTACGTTGGCGAAAATCAGCGCGCGTGGCCGCGCCAAAAAGCACTAGCGACGCTCAAGCACCACGACCGGAATCTCACGCGTGGTCTTGGTCTGGTAGTCGCCAAAGGGCGGATAGAGCGCCACCATCTGTTGCCACAACTGCGCTCGTTCTGCGCCACTGGCGGTGCGCGCTGTGGCGGCAAAGATTTCCGGCCCGACCTGTAATTCCACCCGCGGCTCCGCGCACAGATTGTGATACCAGGCCGGTTGCGTCGGCGCGCCGCCCTTGGAGCCGATGATCACGTAGCGGCCATCGAACTCGCCGTAGATCAGCGGCATGGTGTGGGCTTGGCCGCTGCGTCGGCCGGTGGTGGTGAGCAGCAGGGTCGGGACCGCCGCGCCGCCGCCGGCAAAGCGCGCATCGAACAGATGTCCGTCGCGACCGCCGCTTTCGCGATAGGTGCGCAGATGATCGTTGATCCAGTCGGGTAGCTTGCCGGTCGTGAGGTCGTTCAAGGTTTCGTTGAGGTCAAATT
Source organism: Klebsiella pneumoniae (assembly GCA_945873015.1). GTDB lineage: Bacteria > Pseudomonadota > Gammaproteobacteria > JADJYF01. The sequence continues at coordinate 291 of CAMCBY010000251.1, read as the reverse complement.
CGCTCATGGTGTGCTCCCGAGTTCAGCATGATGGTGTCCAGTGTGGTGAGCACAAGCATGCCCGAGGGCGCGAGCGCGGAACAGAGCGAGGGCACACGCCGGCCGGGGATGGGCAAATCGGACAGGCAAAAAAATAGGTGCGGCGTGACATCGTCACGAGCCGCACCTTGAATGCGAGGGTTACGGGGTTCCAGGGTTCAAAGGCTCGTCGTGGTCACCGGGGGGAGCGACCACGCCGTGAAATAGTGCCTTCTCGCCCAAAGTCGTGTACCTCGGTGGAGAACGGTCCGA
>CAMCBY010000250.1 GCA_945873015.1 Klebsiella pneumoniae | reverse complement strand
GGTGCGAATTCATTCGCACATTCAAAGGCGCGCCTGTGCGGCTCAGCCAGACTTGAATGTGCGAATGAATTCGCACCTACGAGGGGCTTTGCGCTGAGGATCTTCGCCATGTTCCCCCACGACACTGTCGGCCAGCGCACGCTGGTGCGCGCCATCGAAAGCAACGCGCGCTTACGTCCGTATCACCCTTTCATTGAATTCGGCGACTTGCAGATCAGCCACGCGGCGTTCGCCGCCGCCGTGCGCCGTGTCGCCAATGGTTTGCTGGCGAAGGGAATCGCTGCCGGTGAGCGCGTGCTGGCGTTTCTGCCCAACTGCCCCGAATACCTCGTCGTACGTTTCGCCGTGCAGCGCATCGGCGCGGTGTTCGTGACCTGCAGCAGCCTGTATGTGGATGACGAAATCCGCTATCAGATTGAAGCCAGTGGTGCCGTGCTGGCAGTGACTGACATCGAATCGGCCGAGCGTATCCGCGCCATCGCGGCCGAGCTCGACTGCGTGCGCGACATCGTGCTGGTCGATGCCGGGCGTATGGAGGCAAGTGCGGTCGGGATCAATGGCTGGTTGTCGAGTTGTTCCGATCAGTTGTCCGTACCTTTTCCGGATGTCGATGCACTGTCGATGCTGATGTATACCTCGGGCACCACCGCGCGGCCCAAGGGTGTGATGTTCACTCACGGCAACGAGATGTTTTCCTCGTTAAGCATCGCCAATGCCTTTGCTTACACGCGTTTCGAACGGTTGCTGCATTATTTTCCGCTTTATCACATCAATGGCGGCCTGGCCCTGCTCGGGCCACTGATTCTGCGCGGTGCAACGATGGTGATGGTGCCGAAATTTTCCGCTTCGACGTTCTCCAGAACCCTGGTCGAAGCGCGCATCAGCATGGCGGCGATGAACGCAACCCATATCAAGATGTTGTTGAACCAGCCGCCGAGTCCGTTCGACAGTCAACATGGGGTCTATCGTGCGCAGTTCGCACTGCCGCTCGATCTGGAACGGCGCGAGGCTTTCAGTGCGCGCTTCGGCGGCATCACGCTGGTTGAGGCCTACGGCCTCACCGAAGGCATGGGTATCTGTACCGCCTCGCCGATTGATGCCTTGTGGAAAGCGGGCAGCGCTGGTCTGCCGTTCCCTGGCTACAGTTTGCGACTGATTGATGAGCAGGGTCGCGATGTCGCACCCGGCGAACCTGGTCAAGTGCTGCTGCAATGCCAGTCGCGCCACGGCCTGACCCAGGGCTATTTTGAGGATGAGAGCGCCACCGCACAGTTGCTGCGCGATGGCTGGCTGCACACTGGCGACGTCGGGCAACTCGACGACGAGGGTTATTTTTATTTCCTCGAACGTCAGAAGGACATGATCAAACGCTCGGGTTTCAACGTGGCCGCAGCTGAAGTCGAACGCGTTTTACTTGAGCACAGCAGCGTGCGTGAAGCGGCGGTGGTCGGTATCCCGGACGACATGCGTGAAGAAGCGATCGTCGCTTTTGTGGTCGCCGCCAGCGGCGCCACGCCGGACGCCGCGCATCTGCGTGAACATTGCGCCGGCCAGCTCGCGCCCTACAAGGTGCCGGAACATGTGGTGACCCTCCCGGCGATGCCGGAGAATTTTCTCGGCAAGGTCGAGAAGAAATTATTGCGCGAAATGGCAAGGCAACAGTTTCTCCCGTAGGTGCGAATTTATTCGCACATTCCAGGTCGTGCCACTGACCTCAAGCCTCGAATCAAGCTGCGCATGAATGCGCACTTGGCGGGGCGACAATCATACGTCGCCCCGCGAGGACATCACTTGATGGCGTCGGTGAAATGCGGATAGACCTTCTCGGTCAGTAGTTCATGACTGCGCATGGCGGCCTTCTGCGGCAACATCTCGTTATAGATGTAGTTCCAGAAATACTCCGCCGGCAGCGCCTTGAACAGCTTCTCGAGTTCGCGACACACCGTGGCCGGGCTGCCGGCGATGGTCAGACCACGCTCGACCATCGACTCAAAGGTGTTCGGAATGCTGGCCGGGTCTTCGCCGGGATGGGCAAGGGCGGCGTTGAAACCGAAAGGTTCGAAGAACGTGGTCCAGATGAAGGCGCCGGCGTTACGCGCCAGTTCCATCGCCTCGGCGTCGGTGTCGGCGCAGATCACTTCGCGGATGAGGCCGATGCCCTGGCCGAACTTGTAGTCCTTGCCGACCTGCGCTGCGCCGGCCTGGGCGGCACGCAGGTGGGTGGCGGCGATTTCATGGTCGCAGGCAACGGAAATCGGTACCGCGCCATGGGCCACGCCCCAGTGGATGGACGATTCAGAAAAGCTGAAGGGCTGGAAAATTTGCGGATGGGGTTTCTGGTAGGTCTCGGGCACGGTGCCGATGGCCGTCATGTAACCGCGTTCGTCCACCCCCTCACCGAATTCACGCGTCACTTTATGTGCCGTCCAGTAGGTGTTGGGCGTCGGGATCTGCCAGTGTTTGCCGTGGTGGCTGAAGGTCGGATTGGTCCACGCCTTGATGATGATTTCCCAGTGTTCTTCGTACAGCTCTTTCTTGAGTTGTTCGTAGGCCGCCGGGTTGCTGTCGCTGTCGGCGAGGCCCGGGTAATGCTGGCCAAGCACGTTCACCCAGCGCGGCTGATAGCCGCGCGCAAAACCGGCGAACGCGCGACCCTGGGTCACCTGGTCGAGGATCGCAATGTCTTCGGCGATGCGCAGCGGATTGTGCGAGGGCAGCACCAGACCCAGTTGGCCGACCTTGAGGTTCTTGGTCTGCATGCCAAGATACATGTCGAGCATGATCGGATTGGTCGAGACTTCTTCACCCTCGACATGAAAATGATGCTCGGTGAAGCCGACGCCGAAGTAGCCGTGCTCGTCCATGTAACGCGCCTGCTCAGCGAGGTTGCGCAACATTTTCTGATAGAGATCAGTGCGGCGCCCGGCCATACGTTCGTTGATCTCGGCGCGGTTGCCGATGGCCGGCAGATAGAAAGTTCCGATTTGCACGTGTAATTCCTGTTGCATGAAAGAGAGGCGGCGATTGTCGGATTTTGAACGGGGGCCGTCCACTTGCGTTGGCATATCGATTGAGGGAAGTATGAAACAAGACCAGCCTCGTCCAGCGCAGCGGCGCTTGCAGTCGCACATAAAATGCCAGCGCGGCGGCCGATACGGTGGCTTTGAAGGTGCGACGCATTTCGCGCCTGCATACCATCCGCTCGAAGATTAGAACCATGCTCGGACTGTCCGAATCCACTGCCGCCGCACGTCTTGCCGCCGAAGGTCCGAACGAATTGCCGGGGCCGCGCGCGCAGGGCCTGTTCGGGCTTTTTATCGATGTGCTGCGCGAGCCGATGGTGGCTTTACTGGTCGGCTGCGGCGGCATTTATCTGCTGCTTGGTGACCGCCAGGAAGCCCTGATGCTGCTCGGCTTTCTCGCTCTCATCATCGCCATCACGCTGGTGCAGGCGCGCAAGACCGAGACTGCGCTCGAAGCCTTACGCACGCTGTCCAGTCCGCGCGCGCTGGTGATGCGTGATGGCGCCAAGTGTCGTATCGCCGGACGGGATGTGGTGCGTGAAGACCTGCTGCTGCTGGCCGAGGGCGACCGCGTGCCGGCCGATGCGCGAGTGATGGTCGCGCGTAATCTCATGCTCGACGAATCGTTGTTGACGGGCGAATCGCAACCCGTCGCCAAGGCGGTCGGCGACGTGATCTACGCCGCCACCACGGTGGTGAGTGGTCAAGTCAGCGCGCAGGTTTTCGCCATCGGGCTTGCTACCGAAATCGGCCGTATCGGCAAGGTGCTCGACAGCACGGTGGCGGAGACTACCCGCCTGCAGCGCGAGACCCGTGCCCTGGTCAAGGTGCTGGCCTTGGTCGCCGGCGCGTTGTGTGTGCTGGTGGTGATCGCCTATGGCCTCATGCGCCACGACTGGCTGGGTGGTCTCATGAGCGGGCTCACCCTCGCGATGGCGATACTGCCGAACGAGCTGCCGGCGGTGCTGATGATTTTTCTGGCCCTGGGCGCGTGGCGCATCTCCCAGCGTCGGGTCTTGACGCGACGTATGCCGGCGGTAGAGAACCTCGGTGCCACCACCGTGTTATGCGTGGACAAGACCGGCACCCTCACCTTGAATCAGATGACGGTGCGCTGGCTGATGAGCGCTGCAGGTGAGGAGTTAGAGTTACAAGGCACGCCCACGGAACTGCCCGAGGCATTTCATGCGCTGCTCGAGTTCGGCATCCTCGCCTCGAGCCCCGCACCCTTTGATCCGATGGAACGCGCCGTGCATCGGGTCGGCGATGAACTGTTGGCTGCCACCGAACATCTGCATCCCGATTGGCAACTGGCCCACCAGCATCCACTCACACCCGACATGCTGGCGGTCAGCCAGGCTTGGCGCAGCGAGGGTGACCAGGGTTATGTGATCGGTACCAAGGGCGCGCCCGAGGCGATTGTCGACTTGTGTCACTGCGATGCCGCAACCTGCGCGCGGGTGGCGGCCGAGGTCGAAGTTTTCGCCGCGCGCGGCCTGCGTGTGCTGGGTGTGGCGCGCGCACGTTTTGCCGCGTCACAGCTGCCGGGCACACCACACGATTACGATTTCGAATTCTTGGGGTTGCTCGGGCTGTCGGACCCGGTGCGGCCGCAGGTGCCACAGGCCGTGCGCGAATGTCATGAGGCGGGTATCCGCGTGATCATGATCACCGGCGACCATGTCGAGACCGCACGCAGCATCGCGCGTGAAGTTGGCCTCACTGAAGCCGATACCGTGGTGAGTGGTGCCGAACTCGACAGTTGGGATGACGCCACTTTGACTGCCCGTATTGCGACAGTGAACTGCTTCGCGCGTATGGTGCCCGAGCAGAAGCTGCGCCTGGTCGAGGCTCTGCAGCGGCAAGGCGAGGTGGTCGCCATGACCGGCGATGGGGTGAACGACGCCCCCGCGCTCAAGACCGCGCAGATTGGCATCGCGATGGGCGGGCGTGGCACCGACGTCGCGCGCGAGTCGGCTGATCTGGTGCTGCTCGATGACGATTTTTCTTCCATTGTCGCCGCCATCGCCGCTGGCCGTCGCATGTTCAACAATCTGCGCGGTGCGATGGCCTATCTGCTTGCGGTGCATGTGCCGATTGCCGGTATCTCGGTATTGCCGGTGCTCATGAACCTGCCGTTGGTGCTGCTGCCGGTGCATGTCGCGCTGCTGCATCTCATTATCGAGCCGGCCTGTTCGGTGGTATTCGAAGCCGAACCCGCTGCACCGGATGTCATGCGCCGCGCACCGCGCGCGGTCGATACGCCCTTGTTCTCACGCGAGCTGATCCTGACCAGTCTGTTGCAGGGAGCGGTGGTGCTGCTGGCGGTGTTCATGCTGGCGCTTCGCCGTGGGGTCGGTGAAGACGAAGCCCGCGCGCTGACCTTCACCACGCTCATGCTCGCCAACCTCGGCATGATTGTTTTGAACCCGTCACGCTCTTTGCCCCTGTGTGCGGTGTTCAGCGCGCCCAACGCGGCACGCTGGTGGGTGGTGGCGGGCGGTCTGGTCCTGACGGCGACCGTGCTCTACGTGCCGGTGGTGCGAGAGCTGTTCCGTTTCGCGGCGCTGCATGGCGAGGATATTGCGTTGTGCGCACTGGTGTCTGGCGCCGGCCTGCTTGGTTTCGAGGCTCTGCGCCGCCGGTAGGTGCGAATTCATTCGCACATTAAATTTCTCAGATTGACTCCCGTTTGCATTTCTAATGTGCGAATGAATTCGCACCTACAGGGCACGCACTTGGCGATGACAGCTGCTGCCGCGCGCCAGTATGCTGTCGTTCATCACTACAGCCACCGGGGGCGACATGGCCACTCTTACCCTTGCCGGGGTCACGGCACAGTTCGAACAGACCTTTGCCACCTCGCTGGCGCGCCGCCAGCAACTGGCGCAGCACATTCCCGGCGGTTACAGCCGTCATCCGCTCACCTTTGGTCCCCACGCGCTGTACGTTGCAGGTGGCAGTGGCGCCCACATCGACACCATCGACGGGCCGCGTCTGCTCGACTTTCATAACAACTTCAGCGCCAGTATCTGCGGCCACAACCATCCCGTGATCCGCGCCGCGCTCAGTGAAGCGATGACCCATGGTTTTTCTTTCGGCAATCCGATGGTGCACGAGGGCGATCTCGCGCGTCTGTTATGCGAACGCCTGCCGTCCGTCGAGCGCGTGATTTTCACCTGCTCGGCGAGTGAAGCGGGTATCGCTGCGATGCGTATTGCGCGCGCCAACACCGGCCGTAATCGTATTGCCAAGATGGAGGGTGGTTATCACGGCGTGGCCGACGACTACCTGATGTCCATGCACCCCTTCCCCGAGTTGTTGCCGGGGCCGGCGAGCCAACCGCTGGCGGTGCCGAACAGCGCCGGCATACCGCGGCATGTGCAGGACAACGTCGT
>CAMCBY010000249.1 GCA_945873015.1 Klebsiella pneumoniae | reverse complement strand
TGTGCTTGGCATTGGTCTGTCGCACAAGTTGGTGGTGGAAGGCATGCTTGGTTTGTCCTATGCACAACCGGCGCGTCACATGCGCGAGTACTTGAAAATTCTGCGACCGCTGTTGCGTGGCGAAACGGTCAATTTCGACGGCGAGGAATTCCGCGTCGCGAATCTTGATGTGGCGGTGCCGGGCGTACGCGACGTGCCGGTGGTGGTGGCGGCGCTTGGTGAACATATGCTGCGCTTGAGCGGGCGTCTTGCCGATGGAACCAGCACCTGGATGACCGGCCCGCGCACGATTGCCGAACACATCGTCAAACATCTGCTGCCGGCGGCGGCTGCCGCCGGTCGTCCGGCACCGCGCGTGATCGGAGGTTATCCCATTGTGTTGACCCAGGCGGTCACCGAAGCGCGCGCGGGCATTGCCAGGAATCTCGAGATCTATGGCCAGTTGCCGAGCTATCGGGCAATGCTCGACCGCGAAGGTTATAGCGGCCCGGCCGATGCGGCGTTGGTTGGGGATGAGGCGACCTTGCGGCGCGAAATTGGCCGCATTCGCGACAGTGGTGTGACTGATTTTAATGCCGCCATCGCAGAGACCGACGCTGGCGCGTTTGCGCGCACGTTTGAATTCCTGGCGGCGGTGAAGAGCGAATTTGTTTGAGAGAGCATCAGTGACGCGCAGGCCCTTCATGCCCCGGTCATGAAAGGCGCGCCGGGCGCAAGCGGGCGCATGTCCCGCTTGACGTCTTATCACCAGTGTTCATGCCCAATTGAAAAATCATTGCGACCGCAGCGGTCGACGCCACGCAATAACCAGATCGGACGCTGTTTGAATTCCACTGGCGCACTGCGCGACGCGCTGCCCATGTCGAGCGAACGGTCATAGTGCGAGCTTGATGGCATGTAGCGGATAGCAAAGCCGGCGCGGCGACGGCCCGATGTGTTGGCTTGCGAACCATGTACCAGTTCGACGTCGTGCAGCGACACCTGGCCTGCTTCGAGTTCGATATTGCGCATGCGGCTCAAGTCGAGACGTGTATCGTTGAGCACATTGTTCAACACCAGATCCTCGCGCTCACTCACCTCATGACTGAATTCGCCTAGCAGGTGAGAGCCGGGGATGACGCGCATGCAGCCGTTGTCGACATTGACATCGTCGAGGGCTATCCACACTGTCACCGTCGCGAGGGGTCGTATCGGCCAGTACTGGCCGTCCTGATGCCAGGGCACTTCGAGGCCGGTGGTGGCCGGCTTGCAGAATATCGCTGACGCCCACAGTACGATGTCTGGGCCGATGATCTGCTCGACTACGTCGAGTAACGAGGGATCGGTCACGTAATCGAAGAAGGCGCGCGCGATCTCAAGGCCGCCAGGGCCCGACCAGGGCACATGGGGCAGGGCGATAAAATCGGGGCGCACATCGGGCCGCGCTTCGAGCAAGGCCGCCAGCGAGGCGCGCATCGCTGCCAGCCGCTGTGGTGTCAGGCGCCAGGCCGGTGTCAGTTGGCCGTCACCGCGATAACGCGCAACTTCGCTGGCGCTGAGTGGTCGCTGCGCGTCATCACTGGCCATGGCGCGCTCAGGCCGCAGCGACTGCGCGCAGATTGCCTTCGTCGTCCAACACCAGGCCGGCGGCACGGGCGGCGTCTTGCATCGACGCAGGCCAGCCGACCCGACCCGGATCGTGACCGCCCACCACCGCCAGCATCATGGCGGTCTCACTGCCGACGTTACGAAAGCCGCGCATCACGTTCACCGGTACCGAGATCACATCGTAGGGTTCGAGGATGACTTCCTTTTCGCCGTGCGGGCCCCAATAAATCGACCAGCGCCCGGTCAGCGGCATGAATACTTCCTGGGTGAGATGGGAATGCAGGGCGGCGCCTTTGCCGGGTTCCGAGCGAATCATCGCCATGTGAAAATCCTGCGGCGCGATCTGTGGCTGCATGGTCGCGTCTTCTTGCACGCCGTTGCCGATGATGCTGAAGATCTCGCGCTCGTGGCCGGGAATACGGGTATCGAGAAACGCTTCGGCGGAGCTCTTCTGGTTTTTGAAACGCGCAACATTGCGCTCCATTTCGTCGACCGTGAAGTCGAGATCGGTAATCCCAGCGGTTTGAACCATGATGCGTACTCCCCGAACGCTAGTGTGTTTCCCAGACTAGCGCTGCCTGCGCGGCGCTGGCAAGCCGCCTGTCCGATAGGGATGTGCCAGCGCCGCGCACTCGCGCGACAATACCGCGACCCAGACAGTCCCCAGCGCGGAGTACCCAACCCATGCATCTCCTTAAGACCACCGACCGCGAGCCTCTGCGCTTCGGCATCTTCATGCCGACGGTCAGTAACAGTCCGAATATCAGCCACTACAAGGCCGACCAGGCGGACTGGACCTTCGCTGCCAATCGCGCCATCGGCCTCGCCGCCGAGGAGGCCGGCTTTGATTTCCTGTTCCCGGTCAGTCGCTGGCGCACTATCGGCGGCGACATCGATTACCACGGCAAATCGCTCGAAACCATGACCTGGGCCGCCGCCATGCTGGCCTCCACCACCCGCATCCAGATCTTCTCAACCGTGCATGTGCCGGCCTTCAATCCGCTGGTCGCGGCGAAGATGGGCGCGAGCCTCGACCATATCGGCAACGGGCGCTGGGGTATCAATATTGTCAGTGGCTGGAATCGCAGCGAGTTCGAGATGATGGGTATCGAGATGCTCGAACACGGCAAGCGTTACCAGCGCTCCGAAGACTTCATCAAGATCCTGAAAGGGCTGTGGACTGCGCCGCCCGGCACGTTCAATTTCGAATCGGAGTTCTACACCGTGCGCGATGGTTATGTGATGCCGATGCCGAGCGCGCAACCTCATCCGCCCATCGTCAATGCCGGCAGCTCAGTGCAGGCACGCGAGATGGTCGCGCGCCAGTGTGACTGGGCGTTTGTATGCCCGGTCAGCATGGACGACGCGACGGCACTGGCCGCTGACTTCAAGGCGCGTGCCGCCGCGTACCAGCGCCACGTCAAGGTGGTGTGTATGGTGTTGCCGGTGTGGGCCGCAAGCCGCGCCGAGGCCGAAGCGGAACGCCAGCGTGTGGTTGAACAGATGGACACCGTGGCGGTGCGCAACTGGGCCGACGGGGTGGGCATGGAAAGTGGTTCGTTCGACCGCCAGACCCTCGAGACCTTTGCCTTCGGCGCCGGCTCGCTGCCGCTGCTTGGCACCGCCGCGGACGTTGCCGAGCAGATAGCCGAGCTGTATCGGCGTGGCATGGACGGCGTGCTCATGAGTTATATGGATTATCTCGGCGACACGCGCCGCTTCGGCGCGGAGATAGTGCCGCGCCTGCGTGCGCACGGGGTGCTATGAGTGGCACCGATGGGAGTTGCGTGTCGCGGAACGGCTAACATCCACACCCTTGATCAGACTTCGACAGGAGAACAGCGGTGACCAGCATAAAAATTCGCCAGATGGTGCATGCCAATATTTGTGTGCGCGACATGGAGCGCACCATTCCGTTCTACGAAATGCTCGGCTTCGAAAAGTTCGCTGATCAGATCTTTGGCGAAGGTGCCGGCGTATGGCAGGGCCTCGGACTCGATACCAAGCGACGCTTTCGCGCGGTGTTCATGAAAATTCCCGGTGACAATCCGGTGCCTTTTCTCGACATCATCCAGTTTCTCGATCAGCCGACCCGCGGCGAGGCCTACGCGAGCCTCGACAACGTCGGCATCTGCCGACTGTGTTTTGAAGTGGCGGACATCGACAGCGTCGCGGCCCATCTCGCGTCGCGCGGCGTTGAATTCGTCGGCCCGGTCTCGCCCTACGAGACCGCGCCTGGCGTGCGGCCGTCGGGTGTCGACGCGCGATTCCTGTGTGTGCGTGACCCCGACGGCACCGTGATCGAATATGCGCAGTTCGCGCAGGATGCGCTGGACGTACTGCGCCCCTGAGCGAAACTGCCGCGAAACCGCCGACGGTCAGGCTCTGAGCGGCCGCAGGCGCGGAAAATCCTCATGACGAAATGGCACACCGTGGGTGGCGAGTGCCATTTTTTTCAGTGGATGGCGCCCGCCATCGTCATGCTTGAGGCCATCGATATTGGCCATACCATCGTGCGGACGCTCAGCGACCCGCGCATCGTCGCCAAAAAAACGCAGCGACAGAGTGCGCCGCCGTACGCCGCTGCGGGTCGGCGCGCCGCCGTGCAGCATCGCTGGATGGAACGCCACCACATCACCTGGCTGCATCGCCCAGGACAGTATCGGGAAGTCCTCGCGCGCCTGTTCGATGGCCGGCAGTGGCGGCCATTCGGCGCCATTGAACAGATTGGCGGCCTCGTCATCGGGATTGAAGGCGCTCGGGTTATACAGCGGCCCGCGATGTGAGCCGCGAATGAATTCGAGCGAACAGGATTTTTCTACCGGGTCGAGATTGGTCCATATCACCATCAGGTGTTCACCACTCGCCGGCAGATAGGGCAAGTCCTGGTGCCAGGGCGTGCGCCGTGTGTCGGCGCCGTCTTTCAGCCAGATTTGTTCGTACATGAGCCACACGTCTTCGCAGCCGAACAATTCCGCGGCGACATCCGCCAACACGCTCTCGCGCAGAAAGCGCCGATAGGCTGGGTAGCTGTCGGGATTGGCCTGGTCCTGATAAAACGTGCCCGGCGTGCCGAGCAATACCGGTCCTGCACCGGGGCCGGGATGGGCGAGTGTCCACTCGAAACAGCCACACGCGAGTTCGAGCGCCGCGGCGTCGAGCACACCAGGCAGGAACACCACGCCATCTTCCTGAAAGCGGCGGCGCATCGCGCTGATATCAAAATTGAGTGGCATGGCGTTCTCCCCGTGTTGGTCGGAACGATAGCGGCGGGGCATACGGAACGCAATGTAGGTGCGAATTTATTCGCACATTGAACGAAATGGCGGAGGCAGCGCCACGCGTTTTAGTGTGCGAATGAATTCGCACCTACAGTGAATATCAAATCAAACCTTTGTCGCGCAATTCGTCTTTTACGTAGGCGTAATAGATAGGTGCGGCCATAAGGCCGGTGACACCAAAGGCCGCTTCCATCGCCAGCATGGCGAGCAGCAGTTCCCAGGCCCGCGCACGGATCTGGCCGCCGACGATGCGCGCATTCAGGAAATATTCGAGCTTGTGAATGATGACGAGATAACTCAGTGAAGCGACGGCAAGACCCAGCGACTGACTCAGGCTCACGACAAAAATCATGGTGTTTGAAATGAGATTGCCGAGGATAGGAATGAGGCCGAGCACAAAGGTCATCACCACCAGGGTTTTGGCGAACGGCAAGGTGACATCGAACCACGGCAGCACCACCAGCAGGTACATGGCGGTAAATACCGTATTGATGGCTGAGATGCGCACCTGCGCAAACACCACACGGCGAAACGCCAGGATGAGATGGCGGGCGCGCTCTGCCAGAGCCAGCGTCAATGGACCTCGGTCAGCGCGGATGGTCGCGCTTTCCAGCGACAATAATGCGCCGATCACCATGCCGATCACGATATGGGCCAGGGCGCGGCCAACGCCGGTGCTCGCGACCTGAAATACTTCGGCATGGTTGCGCAGCCACACCACCAGCGCCTGACGCAATTGTTCGGTGTCTTCCGGCACGTATTGCAACACCCACACCGGCAGGCTGGCGCGCGAGTGTTCAATGATTTCAGCCATACGCTGGATCAGCGCCGGCAGATTGTCGCCGCCGTTACGCATGAAGGACACCAGCGACAGGATGGCAGCGGAGGTGCCGGCGATCACAATCGTGGCAATCAAGGTCACTGCCAGCAGGCGCGGTGTATCGTGTTGGGTGTCGGCGGCGCGCAGCAGCGGCACCAAGGCATCCACCAGCGCGAAAATCAGCATGCCCGCCAGCAGCGACGGCAGCAGATCCACCAGCAGCAGCCACACCAGGCCGATGCCGAACAGCAGCCACGCGGCGATGTCGTAGCGCGACAGCGGTTGCGCTGTCATGGGTATTTGCCGCTGATGCAGCTCGGCACCGACCGCGCGTCACGCGCGGCCGCTGCCATCGGAAATGGGGCGCGGCTGCGCCTCACTTCGTCTTGGGCCCGTAGGCCACGTAGACGTTGCCGGGCATGCCCCACAGGCCATAACCGGAACCGAAATACACCCAGCCATCGACCACCACCACACCGGCGCCTTTGATCGAGCCGCCCTTGGCCTTGACGCCATTGACGGTCGGATAGTCGCGCAGCGTGTCGACATCCCACACCACCTTGCCGGTGGCTGGGTCGTAAGCGCGCATGTGGCCGTCCATGGAGCCGGAGAACACGGCGCCCGGAATCATCGCTGCCGCCTGCGGTTGCCCGGCGTTGCAGCCGGGGGTCGCCAAACAGTCGGGTTTGTGGGCGGGGGTTTGCCACACGGTGCTGCCATCGGCGAAGTTGAGGGCATAGATGCCACCCGCTGCGCCCGGCTCACC
>CAMCBY010000248.1 GCA_945873015.1 Klebsiella pneumoniae | reverse complement strand
CACCAGCGCACGCGCCAGCGCCACGCGCTGCATCTGTCCGCCGGACAACTGTGCAGGATGGCGCTTCTCGAGACCCCCGAGCCCCACCACCGCAAGCGCCTGCGCGACACGCGCGTCACGCTCGACGCGTGGCAGGCCGTGCACACCTTCCGCGATGTTGTCGTGCACACTCAAGTGCGGGAACAGCGCATAACTCTGAAACACCATGCCGACCCCGCGCGCATGGGCAGGGCGCCACAGGCCCTGCGCGCTGTCCTGCCAGCATTCATCACCGACCGCGATGCGCGCATCGGCAACCTGGGTCAAGCCGGCAATGGCGCGCAGTATGGTGGATTTACCTGCACCGGACGGTCCGACCAGAGCCAGCAGCTCACCGGCAGCGCATTGAAAAGACGCCTTTAAGGGTATCGGTCCGTCCTGCTTGAGCGCGACCTCCAGCATCACATCAAACCGCGCTGGTGCTGACCACGCCCACCCAACCAGCCGACGGCCAGCAACGCGGTCAGGGAAATGGCGAGCAACAAGGCCGACATATGTGCGGCACCTTCGAGGTCAAACGCCTGCACCCGGTCGTAGATGGCAATCGCAATGGTGCGGGTTTCACCTGGGATACTGCCGCCGACCATAAGAACCACGCCGAATTCGCCGAGGGTATGCGCTGCGGTCATGATCAAGGCTGTCAGCAGACCGGGCCACGCCAACGGCAATTCGATACGCCACAAAGTGCGCCACGGCGACAGGCCACAGGTGCGTGCCGCATCGAGCAACTCGGGTGCAATGGCGCCAAACGCACGCTGCATGGGCATCACAGTAAAAGGCAGATTGAACACCACACTCGCGACCAGCAAGCCGGTGAAGGAAAACGCCAACGGCGCGCCGAACAGTTGCTGATACCAGGCGCCGAGCGGCGCGCCATTGCCAAGTGCCGACAACAGATAGAAGCCGAGTACGGTGGGCGGCAGGATCAGCGGCACTGTCAACACGGCTTCGCACAGATTGCGCCAGCGACTGCGTGTGTAGGCCAGCCAGCGCGCGCACAGAATGCCCGGCACCACCAACACCAGCGCTGTACAGAGTGCGAGCACAGCAGAAATGCGCAAGGCGTCCCAGTCCATCGCTGCTCAAGAGGCCGGCAAAGTGAAACCGTAGCGCTCGAACACCGCACGCGCTGCCGGCGATTTGAGATAACGGTAGAAATCTTGCGCGGCCGGCCCCGCGCCGCGCATCAGCACCATGCGCTGACGCAGCGGTGCGTGGTAGCGGGCGTCGATGACGACATAACGCCCGGCATGTTTGAACGGCGGCGCGAGCGCCAGCGATAACGCGAAGATACCGGCCTCGGCTGCCCCCGAACGGACGAACTGTGCTGCCTGTGCAACGTTCTCGCCGAACACCAGATGCGGCGTGATGAGCGTTGACAGACCGAGCGCTTCGAGCGTCTCACGCGCAGCACGGCCATAGGGCGCGTGCTCGGGATTGGCTATCGCGAATTTGCGCAGCCGCCCGTCGACCACAGCGCGACCGAGGTCGGCCAGTTTGTCGTCAACCGCAATATCGACTGTTTGCGGCACAAACAGCACCACCCGACCGATGGCATACAGGTCGCCCGCGTCACGCGTTTTGCCGGCGGCCTCAAGTTTGCCAATCAGCGCCTCGTCGGCCGACATGAAGATGTCGAACGGCGCGCCCTGCGACAACTGCATGAAGAAGTTACCCGACGAGCCGTAAGTGACGCGCGGCCGCTCATCGTGCTGGCGCGCATAGTCGGCAAGCAAATCCTCGAACGCGTATTGCAGATCCGCCGCTGCCGCCACGCGCGGCGCGGGCTCCGCCGCCCGCAACGGGCAAAATGCCAGCAGCAGCCACGCACACAGGCAGCGCAGCGACCATGTCACGCGATAAAAGAACCCCCGATTCATGCCCGCATGGTAACGGATTTCGCAGCAGCTTCCGGCCCCCTGCCGCCCTTCTGTCAGCGTTGTCGTTGACCGACGGCAGCGCACAATCACATGGTTGCGCTAGCATTGCAGTCAAATCTCGCGCAGGCAGCGCCGATGGACCTCGAAAGCTGGGAATTATTGAGTTACGTGGTGACCGTTGTCGGTCTGCCCCTTGCCATCGCAGTGTTTGTGTTTGAACAACGCAAAGAGCGCGACAACGAGGAAGAAGAGGTCTATCAGTTGTTGTCCGACAACTATCAGGACTTCCTCAAGACGGCGCTCGAACACTCGGAACTGCGTTTATTTTCCACCGAACAGACCCCTTGCCTGAGCGAAGAACAGCGCGAGCGCATGCTGATTATCTTCAGCATGCTGGTGTCGCTGTTCGAGCGTGCCTATCTGCTGCTCTACGAGGAGGATATGAATCCGCGCCAGTTGCGCCTGTGGCAGTCATGGCAGGACTACATGCACGAGTGGTGTCAGCGCGCCGACTTTCGTGATGCCTTGTCCGAACTTCTGCGCGGTGAGAACGCGGACTTCGCTGCCTATCTCGAACATCTGGCGCGTGATGGTGGTGCGGGACGGCAGGATTCTGACAACGGTGACTGATCGCTCGCCGAGTGCGCTTGACGATGGCTCGCGAGCAGCTCATCGACCACCGGTGAATGTGCGTTCTACAACACCAACCACTACAGGTAGTGCACAAGCGCTCACTCTGACGTATCCTTGTCGCAGTTCACCCAGGTTGACAGTGCACTGAAGCGAACGCATGGACACAGCGACATGATGGTACAGCGGGACAAAACACCGCTCGCATGCTCAGCCATTGCGCGCCGCGCAGTCCATGCAATTGCCAGGTCGACCGTTCAGGGCTTACACGCAGGCACCGCCGCCTGCCCCACAAACAAGGATCTACTCACCGCGCGCTTTCGTTTTCATCACACACCAACTTCAGCGGCGCGCTCTCGGACCGGCGCCGCACGATCACCTCGCCCACCCGGCTGCTGTGCTTAAACTCAAGCAACACCACCAGCAGCCGGGTGGCGATTTTTGTTTCATTCTGTAGCGCTTGCGAAGACACGCGCACAGTCTGTCCACTGCCGAGGAGAACGACGATGAGTGATGAACAGGCGGCCAAGGGTCGCGCCCTGCTTGAACGACTGACTACGACCCCAGCCGCGCTGGATCGTTTTCCGGAAAAATTCCGCAAATACACCCTCGAGCACCTGTTCGGTGATGTATGGCAGGGCGAGGCCCTGGCGCTGGAAGAACGCTCGCTGGTGACCTGCACCATCCTGGTCGCGCTCGCACGCGAACCCGAGCAGCGTTTTCATTTTGCGGCCGCGCGCCGTCTCGGCGTACCACGCGACAAACTGGTCGAAATGATCACCCATGCGGCCCACTACGCAGGCTGGCCGAACGCGGTCGGCGCGCTGCGCAGCCTGGAAGACGTGTGGCCGTCCTCCGAATAGACATCACACACGACGCCTGGCGTGCCGCGTTAAAACGCGCGCGTCAGGCGCCGCTGTGCACCTGACGAGACTGACCCGTACCACCCACGACCTGCGCCACGTTTGAATTCGGTCAGCCTCTACTGCGAGCGGCTCGGGCCCGGTGTCCTGGCCGAACCGCTCAATGCTTTGACCAATCTGGCCTTCCTGCTGGCGGCCTGGCTCGCCTGGCGTCGAGCCGGCTCACAGCTGGATCAACGCCTGTTGGCGGCCCTGCTTGCCTGCATCGGCCTCGGTAGCCTGCTCTTTCACCTGTTCGCGACACCGTTCACGCAGTGGTGTGATGTCATTCCCATCGCGCTGTTCCAGCTCTGCTATCTGGCTTTATATCTGCGCCGGGTGGCGCGCTGCAGCGCATTCGTGAGTGGTGTGTGCTTGGCGCTTTATTCAGGCTCACTGGCCTTGGCCAGTCAGGCGAGCGCGCTACTCAATGGATCGCTCGCCTATGGCCCGGCGGCGCTGGCGCTCCTGGTGCTTGGCGTGGTGCACCTGCGTCTGCGCGCACGCCTGGATGTATTAGGCGCGGCGCTGCTGTTTGTGCTGTCACTTGGCGCGCGCAGCGTCGATCTCATGCTGTGCGCGCACTGGCCAATCGGCACGCACTTTCTATGGCATGTGCTGAATGCCGTGATGCTCGCGCAGTTGCTCAGCGCCTATCGCACCGCCACGCGCGCGGCCTGATTAATCGCCGAGCTGCTGTTTGCCGCGCGCCATGATGTGGCCGCGGCGCGCCTCGATCGCCGCCGCACTGACGTTCGCGTTCCAAGTGCGTGATTCGCGCGCCTCAAACGCCATCGCCTCGGCCAGCGTCATGTGATAACCCTCGTCGATGACGCGTTTGTACATCGGCAGAAATTCCGGCGCCACACTCAGCATCGCCGCCGCCAGCTCACGACAGGTCGGCATGAGCGCGTCGGGCGCTACCACACGATTGACCAGTCCCCAGCGCTCGGCGGTGGTCGCGTCGAGGAAATTGCCGGTCAAGGACAACTCCTTGGCGCGCGCCAGCCCGATCACGCGCGACAGCCGCTGGCTCAGTCCCCAGCCGGCCAGCAGGCCGACGCGTCCGTGCGTATCGGCGAAGCGCGCATTGCTTGATGCAATCAGCATGTCGCAGCACAACGCTATTTCGAAACCGCCGGTCACCGCCGCACCGTTGATGGCGCCGATCACCGGCCCGCTGAACGAGCGCACCGCCGCGCCGGTATCGGCCCACGGCTCCTTGCGACCATGGATCGCCGCGCCGTTGCCGAGTTCCTCCAAATCAAGACCGGCGCTGAAAGCGCGGCCCGCGCCGGTCAGGATCACGACCCGCGTATCGCCGTCGGCCTCCAGTGCCGCGAAGGCCTCGAACAGGGCGCGACGCAGTTCCAGCGACAAGGCATTCAATCGTTGCGGACGATTGAGGGTGAGCACGGCAAGGCCATCGGCCTTGTCTATCAGCAGTACGGGTTCGGTCATGGTGCGGCTCAGGTGCTGAAAAAAAATAAGATGGATGGGGTGTCAGGACTGGCGCGTGCCGCGCCACGTCCCCGACCAGCGCGGCTTGCGCTTTTCGACAAACGCATTCAGGCCTTCGCGACCATCCTCGGTGGAAAACACATTGCACAGGGTCTCGATCTGATTCTCGACATTGCGTCGATAATCGAGATCGTTGGCGCGCATGAATGAGGTGCGGCCGAGTGCCATGATGGTCGGCGACTTGGCGGCCAGCACACGCGCCAGTTCCATCGCCTTGTCCATCAACTTCGCGCGCGGCACGGCGTAATTGATGATGCCGAGCGAAGCCGCTTCGCTGGCCGGGATCGGCGTGCCACAGAACAAGAGTTCAAAGGCCTTGGCGCGGCTGATCTGGCGCGGCAAATGCGCGTAATGAATGGCGGGAATCACGCCGACATCGATTTCCGGATAACCAAGATCGATGTCATCTGCCGCGACTGTCATGTCGCAATTGATAGCGAGTGTCATGCCGGCGCCGCGCGCCGGGCCGTTGATGACCGCGATACTGGGCTTGGTCAGGCGGTATTGAATATCCATCGTCTCCATATAGAACTTGTAGACGAAATTACGCAGATCGATGGCGTCGCCGCGCGCCACCATTTTCAGATCCATACCACCGCAATACATGCCATCGAGCGCACTGGTCACCAGCAGCACACGCACCTCCGGGTCCTGGTCGGCGCGGCGCATGGCGGCGTGGATGGCCTCGATCATCGGGTGGTCGATGGCATTGACCGGCGCGCGGTTCATCGCGATGTTGGCGATACCTTCGTCGACCGTGTAATTGACGCGGTTGTCAGTAGTCACTGAGAAAACTCTCCCTTTGTTTGCCGAACGCGTTGTGGGTCAAGGTTCCATGCCGAGTTTGAGCGGCAAGGCCGGATCTTTCACCCACTCGGACATCGAACCATCATAGATGGCGACCTTGTCCTGACCACAGACCAGCATCGCCAGCGCGTCCATGGTGGCCGAGATGCCACCACCGCAATAAGCGATGACACGCTCGCTTTCGAGCGCGCCGCACTGCGCGAACAGTGGCCGCAGTTTCTCCGGCGGCAGGAACTCGCCGGTGGTCGGGTCGAGCAGGTCGCCATAAAACACGTTATAGGTGCCGGGCAGATGTCCGGCGCGACCGTACTGATTCTTTTCGCCGCTATAAATGGCCGGCGACAGCGCGTTGACCGTCACCGGTCCTTTGCCCTCAACCACTTCCAGCATGGCGTTTTTATCCACCCACATGTCGGCGCGTGGCCGCGCTGTGAGGGTGCCGGGCGCATGGCGTTTGACCTCGGCAGTGGTCGGTCGGCCTTCCTTCTTCCACTTCTCATAACCGCCGTCCAGCACCGCGACATTCTCGAAGCCAATCGAACGCAGCATCCACCACACCCGCGTTGCCCACATCGGGAACCCTTTGTTGTAGAGCACGACGGTGCTGTCGTCACTGACCCCATGACGGGCCATGATGGTGGCGAACTGCTGCGGGGAAGGCATCGTAAATGCGACAGCGCTGTGCGG
>CAMCBY010000247.1 GCA_945873015.1 Klebsiella pneumoniae | reverse complement strand
CCCGGGCACCATCCCCAAAAAAATGCCAAGCCATAACACTCAGCCCTCAGCGCCCGGTGCGACGGCCATCAAGCCCAGGCGTCTGCCTCATTCGTGAGTGTCCGCCAGGCCAAAAACGCCGGGTTATGCGCGAAAGTGTCCATCGCGATGCCAATCTCTCCCGTTTTCTTCAGTCTGTCGCGTGATAGGCGCTACAGTGAACTGCAAGAGGTCCCGCTCCGCGCAAAAATGCCGGCACGGGGCGTGGGCCGTGCCCTGCGAGGCTGCCCTGGGTTAATTGGGGGACGAATGGACAACCAAGAACAACTGGTCGGACTGTGCCGGGATTTGTTTGCACGCGGACTCGGCGAGATGCTGATGATTCGAAATCGCGGCACGCAGGTGATGTTGGGCAATCTGGTCATGGATAAAGGCGCGCTGACCTTCAAGGACCGCGGCCTGCTGCGTGATGTCGAGCCGGCGCGGGTCGCGCCGTGCTGGGACATTGGCATCACCGGTGCAATCTGCAACCTGCCCGACAAGGATTGGGACAGCCTGTCCTATCTTGGCCCTGACCTGTGCCACATTCCGGTCAATCTCAGTACCACCCGGCACCGTCTGCTGCGCAGCGTGGTCAATCTCGCCGGCGAAAACATGATCACTTTCCAGGGCAGCGCCTACCGCGGCTTCAAGATGCTGCTCGACGCCCACCTGTTGCCGGTCGTTCTGCCGCTGGTGATCGAGACCCACAGCGGAGAACTCGGCCTGGCGGTGACGGATTTTCGTTATGCCTCGGTGCCGCTCGAGACCGTATTGGCGGTGAACGACGCGGTGCGCGCGTCAGTTGAGCGTCAGGTCTGTCTGACGGTGGAAGACTTTGAGGTCAGTGCTGAGGAGTTCGGCTCGCTGTTCAGCGGCTACCTGAAAGAAAAATAAACACGATGTGCGCCTGATTTGCACAGTTCATGAAAGAACAATTCTCAACTCGGATAGCGTGTTAAACGGAATTTGTGATAAGTTCGACAAGGAAGTTCCCGTTACCCTATAAAAAACATGAAAAAACAGAGCGGCAGCGGGGTGCGCCCATCGCGCGCCGGTATGCCCCCTCGGATAGCCGCCGCCAAGTTGTCGGGCGGTCGCGCAATGCCCAAATTGCGCGCCGTGGGCGAGCTGCGGGTGCTGCTGCTCGATCAGGATACGCGCGCTGTCAGCGCGCTTCGTCGCCAGGTGCGACATCTGCCTGGTGGCATCACGGTCAGTTTTCAGGCCGCCGCCAAGCTATCCGCGGCACTGGCGCAATTGGCCGGCCACAAATTCGACGCGGTCATGATTGCCTTGGGTTTTACCGATGTGGATGTGCTGGCCGCAGTGCGCGATGTCCATGCGGTTGATGCCACTCTGCCGATTATCGTCACCACCCCGTCGGCCGACGAGCCGGCAGTGGCTGCCGCGCTGGCGGCCGGCGCTGACGACTATCTCGAGGCCGGTCTCGACGACGGCGCGCTGCTGCTGAAAACCCTGCGTTATGCCATTGAACGCAAACACACCTCGCGGCATCTCGCATTTCTGTCGCAATTCGACAAGCTGACCGGTCTCGCTAACCGCGAACTGTTCCGCGACTGCGTGCAGCAGGCGGTGCGCCGCGCTGGCCATTCCATGCGCCTCATGGCGGTGATCTCGCTGGACGTCGACCGTTTCAAATCCATCAACGAGAACTTCGGTCACGGCGCTGGTGACGAATTGCTGGTGACCGTCGCCTATCGGCTCAGCGCCAGCGTGCGCAAGGGCGACACCATTGCGCGTATTGGCAGTGACGAATTTGCGATTCTGCTCGAGAACCTCAACGACCAGCGCGAGGTCGAGCCGCTGTGTCAGAAAATTCTGAACGGTCTGTCGGAACCGATTTACGTGCGCGGTGAGGAAATCGCGGTGACGGCCAGCATCGGCGTCAGTTTCTGCCCGGGTGACGCGGCCGATGTCGCCGAGTTGCTGCGCAAGGCCGACAACGCGATGAATCGCGCCAAAAAAGACGGTCGTGGTCGTTTTTGTGTATTCACGCCGGCCCTACAGGCGGCCTCTGACGAAAACCTGCAAATGGAAGCCGCGCTGCGGCGCGCCATCGCCGACGACGCTTTGTTTCTGTGTTATCAGCCCAAACTCTGTCTGCAGACCGGCCAGGTGGTGGGTGCCGAAGCGCTGCTGCGCTGGCGTCATCCGCGCTTGGGTGTGGTGATGCCCGGTCGTTTTGTGCCACTCGCTGAGGAGTCCGGCCTGATTGTGCCGATAGGCGAATGGGTACTGCGCCGCGCTTGTCAGGATCTGCGCCGCTGGCGCGAGCTCGGCTTTGAAGACTTGACCGTGGCCGTCAATCTTTCCACCCAGCAGTTTCGCCACGGCGGCCTCGGCGCG
Organism: Klebsiella pneumoniae; assembly: GCA_945873015.1. Classification (GTDB taxonomy): domain Bacteria; phylum Pseudomonadota; class Gammaproteobacteria; genus JADJYF01. The sequence continues at coordinate 4,103 of CAMCBY010000247.1, read as the reverse complement.
ATGGTGGAGCGGGTGCTCGAAGAGACCGGCGCCGATCCGAATCAGTTGGTGCTTGAGATCACCGAGAGCCTGCTGCTTGACGACGACGAGAGCAGTCGCGCGCAGCTTGACGCACTGAAAGCGATGGGTATCGCGGTCTACCTCGATGATTTCGGCACCGGTTATTCCTCGCTGTCCTATCTCAAACGGTTCCGCATCGACGGCCTCAAAATCGACCGCAGTTTTGTCCATGACCTGCCGGGCAATCCGGACGAAGAGGCGATCACGCGGGCCATCATCGCGCTGGGTCGTGCGCTCCGTTTAGGGGTGATCGCCGAAGGGGTGGAGAGCCGAGCGCAGCTCGAATTACTGCTGCGTGAAGGCTGTGATGCGGTGCAGGGTTTTCTGTTCAGCGAAGCGCTGCCGTTCGACGACTTCGTGGCGGGGCTGCCGGGCGGTTTTGCCGGTGATGTGCTGGACTCGATCACCAGCGGTGAGTACCTGCAGTAGCAGCCGCCCCGATACGCGGCCTGCAAGTGTTGCATTCACGCTGCAACGACCGGTGGGATCTGTATGATTTTACGCGTAAAACCTTGCATTGATGCCCCGAATCGGGGAACATCCGCGTATTAATAAAACAACGAGCGGCGGATTCGCGCAGGCGAAACCGACCACCACCAGAACGCGTTATCAGGTTATCTGGCCCGGACGACCCGCGTTGACAGAGCGGTAAGAGAGACAGCACTGACTCGGCAAATCTGCCTTGGGTTTACAGCGCGACGCGCATAGGTCTATCGACGCAGTTACTGCGTCAGGTCATATGTTTGCGCATCAAGTCCTGGGAATGTTTGACCATTCAGGCTGTCCGTAGGTGACAAGCGCAAGCGCGCATGGTCGAATGCTGCATCACAGCATTGACCGGCTCGTGTTGTCGCCAGTATCGGCCCGAATTGTTACCACCAGGGTGACATCGCGCCGCGACTTACCGCTACACGCTGGAAACAAACCGGGCGCGACGTAGGGCGCGCCGGCTGGACTCATCGGAACATGATCGAAAAACGACAAGAAGCTTATTCGCGGGTAGTCACTGAACACGAAGTCGAAGCGCAAGGGTTGTGGCGGGAACGCGCCGCGCAGCCTCTGGAACGCGCTGTGGATGCGGTGCAGGACTGCCTCAATCGCGCCTCGCAGGCCCTGCTCAAACGGCAGGCCAACGACGGCCACTGGCGCTTCGACCTCGAGGCGGATGCCACCATCCCCTCAGAATTCATTCTGCTGCAGCACTTCCTGGGCCGCTCGAACAAAGAGCGTGAGGAGGGCATCACGCGCTATCTGCGCCGTCGCCAGAATCGCAATGGCAGTTGGTCGCTGTACCACGGCGGGCCGGGTGACATGAGCGCCACCGTCAAAGCCTATTTCGCCTTGAAGATGATGGGGCAGTCCCCCGACGCGCCGTTCATGGTGCGCGCGCGGGCCTGGGTGTTGGCTAATGGCGGCGCAGAAAAGGTCAATGTCTTCACCCGCATTGCGCTGGCGGTGTTCGGGCAACTGCCGTGGCGCACCGTGCCGGCCATGCCGGTCGAGATCATGTTTCTGCCGCGCTGGTGGTTCTTCAATCTGAGCAAGGTGTCCTACTGGTCGCGCTGCGTCATCGTGCCGCTGCTGATCCTGTTTGCGAAGCGGCCGGTGGTGCATGTCGATGAACACCTCGGTATCGCCGAGCTGTTTCATTCTCCGCCGATGAAGTTGCGCAACCTCGACAGCTTCAGTATCCGCAGTCCGCTCAAGAGCTTTTTTGTCCTGCTCGACCGCCTGCTCAAGGTGGTGGAGCCCTTGATACCGAATGCGATCCGCGGCCGCGCCTTGAAGCTCGCCGAGAACTGGATGCGCGATCACACCAAAGGCAAGGGCGGTATTGGCGCCATCTACCCGGCGATGGCGAATGCTGCGATGGCGCTGCGCACCCTCGGCGCTCCCGACGACGATGCCGACTTCGTGCGTACCGTGCAGGCCATCGAAGATCTGGTGCTCGATAGCGAGAACGAAACCTATGTGCAACCGTGCGTGTCGCCCATCTGGGACACCTGTCTGTCCTTGAGTGCGCTGACCGAGGCCGGCGCGCAGAGCGATCATCCGGCAGTGCAGCAAGCGGTGGAATGGTTGTTCGACCATCAGATTTTTGTGATGGGTGACTGGGCCGACCGTGCGCCCGGGCTGGAGTCGGGCGGCTGGGCGTTCCAGTACGAGAACGACAAATACCCTGACGTCGATGATACCGGCATGGTCTTGATGGCCTTGTTGCGCGCTGGTGCCCACGACAAGCAGCACAAGCGCAAACGTATCAACCAGGCGCTCAACTGGCTGTTGGGCATGCAGAACCCGGACGGTAGCTGGGGCGCGTTCGACATTGGCAACAACAACGAATACCTGAACAAAATCCCGTTCGCCGATCACGGTGCGCTGGTCGACCCGGGCACTGCGGATCTGACCGCGCGCTGTATAGAGTTACTGGCGATGCTGGGTTATGACGCGAGTTTCCCGCCGGTGCAGCGTGGGCTGCAGTTCCTGGTCGAGGATCAGGAAGAGGATGGTTCGTGGTACGGCCGTTGGGGCGTGAACTACATCTACGGCACCTGGAGCGTGCTCGCCGCGCTCGGCGCGATTGGCGAAGACCTGGCCAAACCCTATGTGCGCAAGGCCGTGCAGTGGTTTCAGGATCACCAGAACGAAGACGGTGGCTGGGGCGAAAGCTGCAACACCTATGACGAGCCGGCGCTGACAGGTCATGGCATCAGCACCCCGTCCCAGACCGCCTGGGCGCTGCTTGGCCTGATGGCGGTCGGCGCTGCCGGTACGCCCCATGTGCAACGTGGCGTCGATTACCTGGTGCGCACGCAGAACGCGGTCGGCGAATGGGATGAAGAAGAGTACACCGGCACCGGTTTTGCCAAGGTCTTCTACCTGCGCTACCACGGTTATGCGCGCTATTTCCCGGTGTGGGCGCTGGCCACTTACGCGCGGGCGCGCCAGGGGCTGCCCACCCGTCAGGTCGAGGTGATCACCGAAGGGCCCATCGATCTCGGGCCGATCCCGGTACTGGCAATGGCCTGAGTTCGGCGCCGCGAAGCGGCCGCCGCAACGCACTTTAGATCTCGATCACATCGCGGTGCGCTCAAGTGCGCGCCGCGCTTGACGCCATAGCACTGTTGACGATGATCGGAACTCGGCCTCGCGCCGAGTTTTTTGTGATTGAAGGGCAGGGCGAAACCCGACGGCACGTTTCCAGCGTATCAAGGGCAGCAGCAGACGGCGGGTCGCGCAGACACTGAACGGGCGGGCGCCGCACTTTTGCAATCAGACAGACGAATTTATCCGGAGACCTGAGATGGCCGAGTACACAGCACCGCTGCGCGACATGCAGTTCGTGATCAACGAGCTGATCGGGTTGTCCCGCGTACAGCAGCTGGCGGGGTTCGACGAAGTAAGCAAGGATTTGAGCGACGCGGTGCTGGAAGAGGCCGCCAAGCTCGCCACCGAGGTGTTGTCGCCGCTCAATCGGGTCGGCGATACGGTCGGCTGCAAACTCGATGGTGATGTCGTACACACGCCACCCGGCTGGCGCGAGGCCTACCAGGCGTTCTGTGACGGCGGCTGGAACGGGCTTGCCATGAACCCCGAATTCGGTGGCCAGGGTCTGCCCAAGATAGTCGCGACGGCTGTCGGCGAAATGTGGGACGGCGCCAATATGGCCTTCGGCCTGTGCCCGATGCTGACCGGCGGCGCGATCGAAGCTATCGAGCAGCACGGCGACGACAACCTGCGCGCGACTTATCTCGCCAAACTCATCGCCGGCACCTGGACCGGCACCATGAATCTCACCGAACCACAGGCCGGCTCCGACCTCAGCACGGTGCGCTCGCGCGCGGTGCCCGAAGGCGATCATTACCTCATCAGCGGCCAGAAGATCTTCATCACCTACGGTGAGCACGATATGGTCGATAACATCGTGCATCTGGTGCTCGCGCGTCTGCCCGACGCGCCCGAAGGCACGCGCGGTATTTCGCTGTTTGCGGTGCCGAAGTTTCTGGTCAATGGCGACGGCTCCCTCGGCCGTCGTAACGATC
>CAMCBY010000246.1 GCA_945873015.1 Klebsiella pneumoniae | reverse complement strand
CGAGATGGCGCGCGCGGTGAAGGCGCAGGGTTATCCGATGGTGTTGAACATCGTCATCCATCGCCAGAACATCGACCAGATCGAAGACATCATTCGTATGACTATCGATCTCAAGGCCGACTTCGTCGAGCTTGCCAGTACCCAGTATTACGGCTGGTCGAAACTCAATCTCGATGCGCTGTTGCCAACCCGCGAGCAACTGCGCGCGGCCGAGGCAGTGGCCAAACGCTACCAGCAGCAGATGAAAGATCAGATGAAAATCATCTATGTGGTGCCCGACTACTACGAAGAGCGCCCCAAGGCCTGCATGAACGGTTGGGGCTCGATTTTCCTGACCATCGCGCCCGATGGTACTGCCCTGCCCTGCCATGCGGCCCTGCAGTTACCGGGTTTAAGTTTTCCGAACGTGCGCGATCATTCGATAGCGGATATCTGGTCGAACTCGAGTGCCTTTAATCATTTCCGCGGCTTTGAGTGGATGCAGGAGCCCTGTCGTACCTGCCCGGACAAAACCAAAGACTTTGGCGGCTGCCGCTGTCAGGCTTATATGATGACGGGCGACGCGAACGCGACTGACCCGGTCTGCGCAAAATCGCCCCGGCATGGTGAGCTCACCGCCGAAGTCGAGCGCATTGGCCGTCTCGCTGGCGGTGACGGCGAAACACGCCCGCTGGTATTCCGTAATTCGCGCAATTCCCGTGCGCTGAGCGCCGCGCAGAAACCCTGACTCAGCGGCGCGAGTCGCGCTGCTGGGCAGCGATAGCCCAGGCTACATCCGCCGCCTGACGATTGGCCTTGATGTCGTGCACGCGCACCACCTGCACGCCCGCGGCAACGCCGAGCGCGGTGGTCGCGCAGGTCGCGCCCAGCAACTCCAGCGGATCGGTCTCACTGCAAATAGCCCCCATGAACCGTTTGCGGCTGGTGCCGAGCAGCACCGCATAACCGCTCGCGGCGAGAGTATTCAACGCACCCAGCAGCGTGAGGTTGTGCGCGCGCGTTTTGCCGAAACCAATGCCAGGGTCGAGCGCGATGCGCTCGCGTTTAATGCCCGCCGCCTCGGCGAGCGCTGCGCGAGCGAGCAGATAATCACGCACCTCCGTCGCGACGTCGGTGTAGTGCGGCGCCAGCTGCATGGTCTGCGGCGTGCCCTGCATATGCATCAGCACGACCGCGCCGCCAAACTCGGCGATGACTGCCAACATATCGGCGTCGCTGCCTGCCGAAACGTCGTTGATGATGTGTGCACCCGCCTGTAACACCGCGCGCGCAACTTCGGCACTGCGGGTATCAACGCTGAGTGCGATCTGTGCGGGCAAGATCTCTCGTAATGCTGTGACCACCGGCAGTACACGCGCCAATTGAGTGGCCACATCGACGGCCGCCGCACCTGGGCGGGTTGACTCACCGCCTATATCGATGATGTCCGCCCCTTCGGCGACCATACGTTCGGCCGCGGCACAGGCGTTGCACAACTCAACGAATTGCCCACCATCGGAAAAGCTGTCGGGGGTGACGTTGAGGATGCCCATCACAAGCGGGCGCCCGTCCTCACGCAAGCTGCGAAACATCGGTCAGAAGCCGCTCAGCGCGGCATGCCGCGCGTGCCGCCGAGTGCTACGGCCATTTCGTCGGCGGCCCGCACCAGCGCATCGACCATCGGCGTTTCGCTGGAAAGATGGCCGGCGGTGCGCAGGATCTCAAAACGCGAGCCGGCAATTGCACGATGCAAAGACCAGCCCGCTTCAGCAGTGCAGGTCAGATCCCGTGCGCCGTGGATGATGGTGGTAGGCACGCGTGGCAGACGGTGGCTATCGCGCAGCAACTGGTTCTCATCGAGAAAATAACGATGCGCGGCGTAGTGCATTTCGATGCGGCATTTCGCGATGGCGCTGGTCGCATCGCTGACACCGACCTCACCACCGGCATCGAGCGAAAACATCACAACCGCCGTTGACCAGGCGTCCCACGCGCGCGCAACACGTTCGACCACCGCCGGGTCGTCACCGAATACCGCCGCGTGCAGATGGCTGACGAGATTGTCGTCGACCGCCACACCGACATTATCGACGAAGCGCTGCCATTGCATCGGCAACAGACGATTTGCACCGTCACCGGCAAACCATGCCCAATCGCGCTGACGCGCCAGAAAGCTGCCTCGCAGCACCAGTCCGAGTACCCGCTCGGGATGCGCCTCGGCATAGGCCAGCGCCAGGGTCGCGCCCCACGAGCCACCGAACACCACCCATTGCTTAAGACCAAAATGCTCGCGGATGCGCTCCATGTCTTCGATCAACGCCGGCGTATGGTTGTGCTCGACACCACCGTAGGGCGTTGAGCGCCCCGCGCCGCGTTGATCAAACAGCACGATATCGTAGGACTGAGAGGCGAAGAACTGGCGATGGTCCGGCTTGCAACCTGAGCCCGGTCCACCGTGCAGAAACACGACCGGGATCGCGCCTGGCGTACCACAACGCTCGACATGCAGGTGATGACCGTCGCCGACATCGAGTTGCACACTGGTATGGGCCGCAAGCGGCGGATAAAGTTGACGCAAGCGAGCGCTCCTGGAGATTGTTATAAGGCGGCGCGCGAGCTGTTGTCGCGCACCGCCGAGTGCGTCTTGGCGATCAGATGTCGTCGAGTATGGCGGCTTTGCGCTGCTTGAAATCGTCGGCCGAGATGAGCCCCTTGTCGAGCAGCTTCTGCAATTTGGCGAGACGCTCCTCAAGCGGCAGCGCTTTGCTCGAGCCACCTTCCTGCAAGGTCTTCAACTCCTTGCGCATACGCGCCATCTCTTCGCGCATCTCACGGCGTTCCAGCGTGAGTTTGGCCGCCTCGTTGCGCACTTTTTCTTCTTCCTTGCGCGCGGCAACCGGCGTCTGCCCATCACGATAAGCCTTGGCGGCCTTCAGCACTTCGATGGCGACCCAATCGGCGCGGTCTGCCTCACCGTGTTCGACGCCGGCGGTGTTGACGATGCGGCCGGGCATATGGCCCTTGCTGCGGCGTCCGGCAATGTCGAAGTTGACATCACGAAAGTCCTCGGCCACACCAAATGAGCCTTCGACGTTCTTCTTGGCCTTGTCGATACGTTTCTGATATTCGCCGACGATGAGGTTGAGCTTACCGTCTTTGTAGAACACCCGACCGGTGGTCCATTGCCGTTCGCGCCCGACGGATAACAGCACGTCGGCGTAGCCGCGAATATTAAAAATCACATCTTCGTTCGGCGAAGCCTTGTTCAAGGCATCCACCAGATAACGCGCAATAGTGCTTGCCTGGCTCTTCGGATACACCGGCAAGGATTGTTCATCACGGAACACACCACCCTTGGTCCATAGCTGTAACGACGCCAGAGCTTGTTCGACCTCGACGGGATCAAGTGCGATCGGATGATTGTTGAGGGCGGCCTTATCCTCGATTGCGACCAGGCGAACGAATTGTTCGGTCTGCTCCCAGATGGTCGCGGTCACCTCGGGTTTGTCGAACAGATTGGGTAACAGATCCAATGCGTGGCTCTTCATCGGCAATACGACGAAGGCAACGATGGAGGCTAACGCCCACCACCGCACAGGATTCAGGGATTGTTTTTTCATGGATTTGATAGCGCCGAGCGGTGTGGTGCGGGCGGCGGCATTATAGCCAGTGCCCGCGTTCTTTGACCATTGAAGGTCGAATGGATTTCCTTCGTCGCAAAAAAAAAGGCGCATCCAGGGATGCGCCTTTTTTGCGACTAGCGCAGTGCGGAGATGCTTACCAGAACAGGAAGCTGCCGACGCTGAACGTATTCGCTTCCGGGTTTTTGCCACCCGCGCCTCGGTCAAACGAGCCGTGGTTGTACTCGGCAATCAGACGCAGCCAGCTGCTGACATCATGATACACACCGACAGTCCACAACTGACGCTCGACGTGGCCACCGAAGCCGTTAGCGGCGATGTCGCCGCCGGCGCCATCGATACCCTCGAGGTTGCCTTCACCGTAGGAGACACCGACCTTGGTCTTGCCATTGAAGGTGTAAGTGCCCTGCAGGTAATAACCGTCGCCATCACGCTCTTGGATGTTGCCCGCGGCGTCGAAGTAAATGGCGTTCTGGTTGAACTGCGAGGTCAGGCCCAGGCCCGTGTTGTCGTGGTAATAACCAACGAACTCGAAGCCCATATAGCCAATCTTGGTACCGCCGCCCCATGCGTAGGTGCTGACGTCGCCGCAACGCGCATTGACGGTGCCAACCGCGAAGATGCGGCCGTGGCAGCTCGAGGTCACGTCCTGCCACAAACCATCGACCCAAGCCTTGACGTTACCGCCGGCGAAAGCCGTCGAGTAGCTGGCTTCAAATTCGAAGCGCGGGGTATCGGCTTCGTCCAGCAGACTGCCGGTGCCGCTGTTGGCGACGCCATAGGTGGTGACGCCGTTGAAGGTCGACGGGTCATACACACCAAACGCGATCTGGAAACCATTGACCACCGGGGTGGTGTACTGGAAACGAGCCGCGAAATCCGGGTAGGTGTAACCGTGGCCAGAGCGGCCGAAGGTCACCGAACCGAACGAGTCGCCGCCCGGTGCGAAACCCACACCGAACAGGGTCATGTCACTCAGAATCGCGTTGCGACCGAAAAGCGACAGGGTGCGGCCGAAGCTGACTTCGCCGAAGGCACCGCTCAGGTTGGCAACGACTTCACGAGTGTCCATGGTCGCGCCGCCGATGTTCGGAATCGGGCCGACATTGCCGGACTGCGAGGAAAACTGCGTCTTGTTGCCACCGGTGTGGATGACGGGTGCGAAGCTGATGCGCGCGCTGCCGGTCATGCCGTCGATGGTCGGGGACTTGACGTTGAAGCTGAAGAAAGCCGGTATGAAGCCCGAGTGGACTCGGCTGCTGGTCTTGTCAGCGGCTTCGGTGATGTAACCTTCGTCGTAATCACCGACCGTGTAGAACGCGTTGACGTTGCCGTCAAAGCTCACTTCCCAACCGTTGTCGCCACCGACGACCACGACTGCACCGGCGGGTGCGGCCAGGCCTGCGCCAAACGCAACTGCACCGACTGCCGCAGCAATCCTGGTCTTGGAATTTTGTATCGCCATCACTTCCTCCTAACTCTAAGGACTAAGGCTCAATCTACTGGACCCAATTTCGAGCACTTTACTGTTGTACTTCGCGTGCCTGACAGTTGCTTTGCTTTTCTTGTCAGGCCTGTTTCGCTTACCGCGAAACTGCTTTGGGTGTTCGGCGAAGTCTCAATTCGCGGTCGATTCTAGTTCAAAGAATCCACCCTGACAACACTTATACAACAAAAAAGTCCGTCACTTGCGCAAGATTGGTGATTCTGTCGTGAAGATACAACGAATGGATGCCACAATTCGGAGCGATATCGCCATCCTCGAACAGGTCCTCAACCGCCGCCCTTGTGGAAGGCCCGGTCGAAGTGCTGCATGAAGCGCGCGCAGTCGGCCGGGCCGACGTCCGTAAAACTGAGATCGAGGTCAAGGTAAGGCAGGCGTAAAGAGGCGATCTGGCGCTGCTTCTGTTCTGATACGCGTGCCACCAGGCGCCCGCCCTGCGGCCATTCGACATGCACGGCCAGGCCTTCGCGCCGCCATACAGCGCCCGCCAGCACCAGCGGAAACACACGAAAGAAGTCGTCGTGGGAGATACCCATCGCCGGGCGCTCGACCCGAATCGAGGCGCTGTCCGGGTCAGGCATCGGCGTCGGTCTCCACCCCGGCGGCGCCAAGTGCCGCCGCCAGCGGCGCGAGTTGCTCTCGATAATGCTGCCAATGACCGCGCGCGTCGACATACAAAGGTCTGCGCACCTGCCATTGGCTGGCGGTCGCGACCGCGCGCGTAGATTCATGGAATCGCAGACAGGCCGGATGCCAGGGCAGACCGAGAAAATCCAACAGGCGCCGGGTCTCCCCTTCCTGGTCGGCGAGCAAAGTTTCGTAGTCGAGTTCCAGCATCGGTGCCGGCAACACCTGCCGCCAGTGCGCCATCAGGCGCCGGTAGCCGCCATAGGCGCTGGCCAGGCCTTCGAGATCGTAGGAATAGGGATGGCTGCCCGTCAGATCGCGGGTAAATATCGAGTGACAGGTTGCCAACGGGTGACGTCGGCAATGCACGATACGCGCGCGCGGGAACAGCGCGGCAATCGCGCCCAGATAAAGAAAGTTGTAGGGCATCTTGTCACTGACCCGCAGCGCCGTGCCGTCGCGCGCCGCCAGCAGCGCGAGATAACGCGGTGCGAGCTCTGCCAGTTCGTTCAGACGCCGGCCCATGCCGCGCGGATAGGTGGAAGCCTGGCCTGCGCGCCGCAGCAGGGCCGGCAACTGCTCGGGGAAAAACGTCAATTCACCCGCGCCATAGGCTGCGGGGTGGCTGGCGAAGATCTGCTCGACCAGGGAGGTACCCGCGCGCGGCATGCCGAGGATAAACACCGGGCGCTCGCTCGGATTGGCAATCGCCGCCGCACGGGCCATAAAATCGGATGAGAAAGTCTCGATG
>CAMCBY010000245.1 GCA_945873015.1 Klebsiella pneumoniae | reverse complement strand
GGCACGCTTCCAGGTTTCGATCACTTCCGGATTGAGTGGCTCACCGGCGCCGACACAGTGGCGCAGATGCGGAAACTTGTAGGCAGATAAATCCTGCAAGACCACCATGCGGTACACCGTCGGTGCGCCACACAAGGTGGTGATGGGATAAAGCGCGAGCAGGTCCAGGCTCTTCTTCGCATCGAACACCGCCGAGTGATGCACAAACACCGTCGCGCCCATGTTCCACGGCCCGAAGTAACTACTGTAGGCAGCCTTGGCCCAACCGGTGTCGCTGATATTCCAGTGCACATCCTCAGGCCGCAGATCGAGCCAGTAACGGCCGGTAATCTGGTGCGCGAGGCCATAACCATGACCATGAATGGTCATCTTCGGATAACCGGTCGTGCCGGACGTGAAATAACACAGGGCGTCTTCGTCGAAGGCCGTATCTGCGGTCTCAAACTGCGTGCTCTGGCCCTGCATGAGGCTGTCGTAACTCAACCAGCCGGCACGTTCGCCATCGACCAGAATGCGCGCGCGCAGGGTCGGACACTGGTCAGCCACTTCATCGAGTTTGGCGGCATTGGCAAGGTCGGTAATAAAGACACAGGCCTGCGCCGCGTTCATGCGGTAGGCGATGTCTTTGGGCGACAGCTGGGTGGTGCCCGGCGACAGGACCACGCCCATACGTATGCCGGCGGTGACGATTTCCCACCACTCGAGATTGCGCCCGAGCATGAGCACGATGGTATCGCCACGTTTGACACCCGCTTGCGCAAGGGCGTTGGCGAGCTGGCAGGAACGGTCGCGCACATCGGCGAAGCTGCGCTTGAGCTCATGGCCATCGTCATCCACCCACCACAACGCGAGTTTGGCCGGGTCTTTGGCTGCCCATTGGTCAATGACATCGCGGGCAAAGTTGAAGCGCGCCGGCGGCGACCATTGGAAAGACGCACGCGCCTGTTCGTAGCTCTGGACGGTCGGGGTGGTGGTGCTCATGGTGGCGCTCTCTCGAGTTAGAACCAGTTTTCGTCGGTGGCAAGACAAGTGTCGTCGAAACGCGTCAACAACGCGCAGCGCTCGGCCACCTTGGGCAATTCATAACGATAAAAATACTGGCAGGCGTTGAGCTTGCCGCGATAAAAATCCACATCCGAGCCTTGCGCCACGGGCAGTGCGCGCTGCGCGACCAGTGCCTGACGCAACCACACCCAGGCCAGCACGACATGGCCGAAGGCATCGAGGTACATGGTGGCATTGGCGAGCGCACGATTGACGTCACCACTCACGCGCAGTGCGTCGAGCGCCGCGGTGGTCTCGGTAATGACGGCGACGGCGGCGCTGAGTGCGGCGTGGTATTCACCGAGCTCGCGAACCTCAGCGGCAAGCGCCAGCGTCTTTTGATATTCCGCCAGCAGCGCCTTGAAGCCCGCACCGTCCTGAATGCTGACCTTGCGCCCCAGCAGATCGATACCCTGAATGGCATGGGTGCCTTCGTGAATCGGATTCAGGCGCGCGTCGCGATACATGCGTTCAAGCGGGAATTCGCGGGTATAACCGTAACCGCCCAGGATCTGAATCGCGTGTTTGTTGCCTTCCAGACAGAACTCCGAGGGCCACGACTTGGCTATCGGCGTCAGGATATCGAGCAACAGACCGATGTGCGCGAGCTCGGCAGCATCACTCTCGGTGCGTTGCCGGTCGATGAGCCAGGCGCAATACATGAGCAGCGTCAACGAACCTTCCGCCGCGCTTTTCTGCGCCAGCAACAGGCGTTTGATATCCGCGTGCTGGATGATCGGCACCTGCGGCGAGGACGGATTTTTCTCCAGCGGCAAGCGGCCCTGCGGTCGCTCACGCGCGTATTTCAAGGAATGCAGATAGGCCGTATAGCCGAGCACACAGGCCGTCATGCCGATGCCGATACGCATCTCGTTCATCATGCGGAACATGCAGAACAGGCCCTGGTGCATGGGCCCGACCAACCAGCCGCGACATTCGCCGCCTTCACCAAAATTCAACACCGTGTTGGTGATGCCGCGGTAGCCCATCTTGTGATTGAGACTCACGAGCTGCACGTTGTTACGCTCACCCAGCGTGCCGTCGTCATTGACGCGGAACTTCGGCACCACGAACAGCGAGATGCCCTTCACGCCGGGCGGGCCACCCGGGATCTTGGCCAGCACCAGATGCACGATGTTCTCCGACAGCGCGTGCTCGCCTGCCGAGATCCACATCTTGGTGCCTTTGATCAGATAGTGACCGTGTTCGGTCGGTTCGGCCCGCAGTTGAATATCCGACAAAGACGAACCCGCTTGCGGCTCGGACAGACACATGGTGCCGAAGAAGCGCCCTGCCACCATCGGCTCGACGTAACGACGTTTCTGATCCTCGTCGCCGAATTCCGATAACAGGTTGACCGCTGAATGAGTGATCAGCGGATAGGAATTGGCCGACACATCGGCCGCCGCGAACCATGCACAAGCCGCCTGCCCCACCACCCACGGCAGTTGCATGCCACCGTAGTCAGCCTCGGCGGCGATGCCCATGAAACCACCGGCGATATAGGCGTCGAGTGCTTGCTGCAACTCGGGCGGCTGGGTCACATGCGTGCCGTCGAAAACCGGCTCGTTGGCATCGAGCTTGGCGGCATGGGGCGCAAATTTGTCTTCGGCCAGAACGCGGGCTGCTTCGATGACGGCATCGAATACCGCACGATCGTGTTCCGCGTAGCGCGGCGTGCGGGTCAGGGCTTCGGTATCCAGCAGTTCGTAGAGATTAAAATCGATATCGCGGGAATTGAGGAGCAGACTCATGATGTCTCGAATGTTTTGGTCTAACGGGGCCCGTTGCCGGGCGGGCTATTGAACCACAGAACGACGCCCTCGCCGACTGTGGCAGCGCTGCTGCAGGCAGGCTCAGGGACGCGCGGATTCGTCCAAGGATAAACCGCTCAAATCGAACTGCGCGGCGTTGACTTTGCGCGCCTCGACCAGCGTCACACCGGGCTCGGCGAGGGTCAGATTCGTGAGGTCGTAGTGCGCGGGCGGCGGCGGTGTGTAATCGACAATACGCACGCCGGGCTCCGACATCGACAAATGTTCGGTGGCGATTGCGGCGGCAGGCACCTGACGCGTTTCGACCAGCACCACACCGGCTTCGGCCAGGGTGGTATCGAGCGCGGCGGGCGTACCACGTAATGCCGCCGGCGGCGCACTGCGCGCGAGCGCGGGATCGGTGGCGGCTGCCGTGCCGGGCACAGCAGCGGCAGGTGCGGCTGGCGGGCGCGTATCTACCTCGGCGGGCGCCGGCGTAGGCGCTGTAGCCGCCACTGGCGTGGGCTTGGGGGTCGAGGCTGCGGGCGCAGCCGCGGCGCCAGGCATGTCGACCACCTCGACCACCGCGCCGGCCTTGGCCAGCGCGGCCTTGTATTTGTCCGCCGCCAGAAGATCGAGGCCCTTCTTGATGATGACCGGCTGACCGCCAAACATCTGCTCAACGCGTGTCGCATCGATATTGAACAGCTTGGCGAAGTTGGCCCGTACCTCGGCGCCGTCCACACCGGCCTTCAGTTGGCCCCGAAACACGATTGCGAAGAGTTGTTCCGCCATGGTGAGACTCCTTACGCGGCGCGCGCGCTCAGGCGAGATAACCGCCATCAACAACGATAGAACTGCCGGTAGTGTAAGACGCCGCGTCCGACACCAGGTACAACACCGCCGCCGCCATCTCGCGCGGTTCGGCGCCACGCGCCAAGGGCGTGTGCGGCATCTGTTTGGCCATAAACTCCTCGTCGTCGTGCAGCGCCATCGCGAACTTGGTGCGGGTCAGGCCCGGCACCAGGGTATTGACGCGAATACCGAACTCGCCGCACTCCCGCGCCAGCGCCTTGCTCATGTTGTGGATGCCGGCCTTGGTCATCGAATACACGCCCTGCTTGTCGCCGGGCGACAGCCCGTTGACCGATGCGACGTTGACGATTGCCCCGCCGCCCTGCGTACGCATGCGTTTGCCGGCACCGACCGCCATAAAAAAATAGCCGCGCAGATTCACTTCCAGCGTTTTATCAAAAGACCCGACATCAGTATCGAGGATATGGCCGTAATAGGGATTGGCGGCGGCATTGTTGACCAGAATATCGACACGGCCATGACGCTCATCGAGCCACGCGTAGAAACTGTCTATCTGCTCGATACGACCGATATGACAGGCGCGCATCTCGGCCGTGCCGCCCAACGCTTCAATCGCCGCGACGGTCTCGGCACAACCGTCGGCACCGCGGCTGAGACACACCACATGGGCGCCGTACTCGCCGAGAATCTTGGCGATTTCCTGACCGATGCCGCGGCTCGCGCCGGCCACTACCGCAATCTTGCCGGTCAAATTGAATTGGTCTTTTGCCATCGTATTGCTCCCGAGTTCGAACCTCGCGCGGACTGGCGCTGACGCTCATGCCAGACACCGGCGATGGTACTTGATCTGGTCTTGCCAGCGCTGCGCTCGAATGACTATGGCGGCAGTCGCGGCCGTGCGCCACAGGGTGCGCCGTCGGCGCGGGTGAAATAGCCGGGCCATACCGCTAGCATGTGCGCCTCGCGCGTTGCGGGCGGTCTCTTACCGCGCGCTGCCCTCCAGCCTCTGCCATTCATAAAGGTCGCCAGTCCATGCTCAAAATCACTCTTAAACGCGACCGCGAACGTTCCCTGTTGCGTCGTCACCCGTGGGTCTTCTCCGGTGCCATCGACAAAGTGCTCGGCGATCCACAGGTCGGCGACACGGTCAGCGTGTTCGCCAATGACGGCCGCTTTCTCGGTCATGGCGCCTGGAACCCGGTATCCAATATCCGCGTGCGGATCTGGTCCTGGCAGGAACAGACGACCATCGACACTGCGTTTTTTGAGACACGCCTCGCTGCCGCCATCGCCATGCGTGAACGCTTATTGCCGACCGCGCCCGACGGCGGTGTGCGCCTCGTACATGCCGAGTCCGATGGCCTGCCAGGGCTCATCGTCGATCGTTTCGGCGATGTATTGGTGATGCAGACCACCAGCGCCGGTGCCCGCCGCTGGCGCGACGCCATCGCCGACAGTCTCATGAGCCTGACCGCAGCACGCGCGGTCTACGAGCGCTCCGATGCCGATGTGCTGGAAGTCGAGGGTCTGGAAGTCGCGAGTGGCCTCTTGCGTGGCTCCCTCGATGAAACGCGCATTACCTGCAGCGAAAACGGACTCCAGGTAGAAATCGATCTGGCCCACGGCCACAAGACCGGGCATTACCTCGACCAGCGCGAGAATCGCCAACTGGTGGGTGCGCTGGCCAAGGATGCCGAGGTGCTCGATGCGTTCTGCTACAGCGGTGGTTTCGCGCTGCAGGCCCTCGCCCATGGTGCGCGCAGCGTCACCGCCATCGATTCGTCGGCCACCGCGCTTGCCCAGTTCCAGCGCCATCTCGAACTGAACCAAATGGCGGCCGAGCGCTGCACGCTCATCGAGGACGACGTCTTCAAACAACTGCGCAAACTGCGCGACCAGAATCGCAGCTTCGATCTGATTGTGCTCGACCCGCCGAAGTTCGCGCCCACCGCCGCCACCGCCGAACGTGCCGCGCGCGGCTACAAGGACATCAATCTACTGGCGTTTAAGCTGCTGCGGCCGGGCGGCGTGCTTGCCACGTTCTCCTGTTCGGGGGGCGTGAACGCGGATCTGTTCCGCAAGATTGTGGCCGGCGCGGCGCTCGATGCCGGCGTCGATGCGCAGTTGTTGCGTCAACTGCACGCCACGCCCGATCACCCGATAGCGCTGGCTTTCCCCGAAGGTGAATACCTGAAAGGACTGTTGTTACGCGTTGCCTGAGCCCCCGGCTGCGGCACTACAATCGTCATCAGATTGCGGCACCGCGCCTGGCGCGGACCGCGTTGCATTGGCCCGTCCCCCCTGGAAACGAGCATGACCTACCAGACCATCGACATTCGTAAAGAAGGCGCCATCGACTGGCTGACCTTGAATCGCCCCGACAAGCTGAACGCCATCACGCCGCAGATGTGCGATGAGTTGCAGGACTACTTCGGTGGTCTGCAATTCAATCACGAGGTGCGGGTGGTGATGCTGCGCGGCGCCGGACGCGGCCTGTGTGCGGGCTATGACCTCAACGCCGCCGACGGCGTCAGTGGCGGTCCAGTGGTCGGCATGCGTTTCCAGCGCCAGGTGGCCGAGGTCTATCAGCGCATGCGGCGCTGCCCGCAGCCCATCGTATGCCTGGCCCACGGGCCCGCGACCGGCGGCGGCTTCGCCTTTGTGCTGGCTTCGGATGTGCGGGTGGTCACGCCCGACGTAAAAATGAACGTGGCGATGGTCAAGATTGGTCTGACCGGCTGCGATGTGGGTATCAGCTATTTTCTGCCGCGCGCGGTCGGCCAATCAGTGGCGGCGGAATTGATGATGACTGGCCGCATGATTTCCGCCGAACGCGCCGAGCGGCTCGGTCTGGTGTCGGCAGTGGTGCCGTTTGAGGACCTCGAGGCT
>CAMCBY010000244.1 GCA_945873015.1 Klebsiella pneumoniae | reverse complement strand
ACTCATGCTGCTGCCCAAGGCACGCCTTGCAAGCGTGGCTGAATTGCGCGGTTTTGCGGCGAGCGCCCATGCGCTGGCGGCCGCACCAGAGCGTCCGCTGCGCGTGCCGATAGTGGTCGTCAGTCGCGGTCGAGGGGTGTTCGACGAGGCCGCCGGCGGCGCCGCCAGCGATGCGGTGTGGCGCAACATGCAGAGCGGCATGACACGTTTGTCGTCCCACGCCGCACAGTGGATAGCGCGCGGCGCCGGTCATCTCGTGCATCTTGACCGGCCCGATCTGGTGCTGCGCGCGGTTGGCAATATCGCCGCGCCAGCCACTTCAATGCAGGCCGCTGGCGGGAATCGCAACCTCGCTTTTGCGGCCGTGCTGATGAGCCCACCTCCCTAGTGCGCTGTCCCGCAATGAATCTTCATAATTCACGTAGCGAGCGAAGCGCGATGCGGCGTTGCTCGTCGTCGCAATAGCGCCGCTATTACTCCTCCTCGCGCCTTGCCTCGCACTCCGATGGCCGCGCGAATTACCGAAGTTCGTCACGGGACAGCACACTAGGCCCCCGCAGGTCGTTGGCCATGCCGGCGGTCCCGTCGCAGCGCCTCGCCGCGCGGCGCACGTCCGTGCCAGAATGCGCCCTCCCTCGACCTCGGCAAGGCGGCGCCATGAGACTCAGTACAGACCGTATTCTGACTTCCCACGTCGGCAGCCTGCCGCGGCCCGATGCACTGAGCGACCTGTTGCTGCGTCGTGAATTCGGTGAGCACGTCGACGTCGAGGTGTTTTCGAACGAGGTCTTAAGCGCGGTCAAACTGGCCGTCGCCCGTCAGGTGGAGGCCGGCGTTGATATCGTCAGCGATGGCGAGATGAGCAAGATTGGCTACGCGACTTATATCAAAGACCGCTGCAGTGGTTTCTCCGGCGACAGCCCCCGCAACCCACCGGCCGACCTGGCGCGGTACCCGGCCTTCATGCAGCGCACCGCCGAGCAGGGCCAGGCACCGAGCATCCTGCGCCCCTGTTGCACCGGCGAGATAGAAACGCGCGACCGCAGCGCGCTTGAAGCGGACATCAGCCATTTCCGCGAAGCGCTGGAGGGCGCCGAGGTCGTCGAAGGTTTCATGAATGCCGCCTCGCCGGGTGTCATCGGCGCTTTCCTGCCCAATCAACACTACCCGAGCGAGCGCGACTATCTCGAAGCGCTGGCGCGGGTCATGCGCGAGGAATATGAGGCCATCAACCAGGCCGGTTTTGTGCTGCAGATTGATTGCCCCGATCTCGCGATGGCGCGTCATACGCAGTACAAGGATCTGACTGACGCACAATTCATCCGCCACGCGGAACTGCATGTCGAGGTCTTGAATCATGCGCTCGAGCGCGTGCCGGCGCAGGCCGCGAGGCTGCATCTGTGCTGGGGCAATTACGATGGCCCGCACGATTTTGATATTCCGCTCGCCAAGATCATGCGCGTGCTGCACAAGGTCAAACCGCAGGTGATTTCGTTTGAGGCCGCCAATCCGCGCCATGCCCACGAGTGGCGGGTGTGGGAAGAAATCCAGCCGCCGCAGGACAAAGTCCTGATGCCCGGGGTGATCGACACCACCTGCAATTTTATCGAGCATCCGGAATACGTCGCCGAGCGCATCTGCCGTTTTGCCGACATCGTCGGCCGCGAACGTGTCATCGCCGGCACCGACTGTGGTTTTGGCACCTTCGCCAAATATGGACGGGTCGACCCAGACATCGCCTACGCCAAGCTGAAGACCCTCGCCGAAGGGGCAGCGATTGCGACCCGCCGCTTGTGGTGAATGGAATCGCACGCGCCTGACGCGGTCTTCTGAATGTGCGAATTCATTCGCACATTCAGGCCGATGTCTGGCGCCGAAATTTGTCTTTGAATGTGCGAATGAATTTGCACCTACAGGGGTCGCCGCGGCGCGGTGACCGATAACAGGGGAGAGACATGCAGGCCGCGAACAGCGATGACGTGGTGGTGGGTATAGCCGTCGAATTACAGAACGATGGTCACTATCGTTTCGAATGGGGGCCGGACTTCAGCACGGCCGGCGTGACCATCTACGGCGGCGACCATCCGGACCGCATAGACCGTGGCCAGGCCCTGCTGCGCGATGCCCGCCCCGGTGCGTTGCTGGCCGCACGGCGTCCCGGGCTGCGCGAGTACTTCCTGCTCGAGCGCGCCGACGGGACGGGCCTCATCGTCGCGCAGCGCAACGTGCCGCTGACCGGCAGCATCAATTTCCGCGACCTCGGCGGTTATGCCAGTGCCGACAGCCGCCGCGTCAAGTGGGGACGCCTGTTCCGCTCCGGCCACATGGCCAACCTCGGCGCCGACAGCGTGCCGCTGTTCAGTTCCTTGGGTATCCGTGCGGTGTGCGATTTTCGGACCACCGAAGAGCGCGCCTCGGAAGCGCGCAGCCTGCCCGGCGACCCGCAGGTCGACGTGCTGGAGATCACGCCCGGCATCGGCGACCGCTATTTCTTCAACCGCCTGTTCGCCAGCACCGACGACCCACAGCAGGTGGTCGACGCCATGCACGAGATGATGCGCGTGCTGGTGCTGACCGCCGCGCCGCGCTATCAGCGCATGTTTGAGGTTCTGCTGGAATGCGCGCCTGGCGCGGTGCTGATCAACTGCTCGGCGGGCAAGGAGCGCACCGGTGTGGCCTCGGCCCTGCTGCTGACGGCGCTGGGCGTGCCGCGCGCCACGATACTCAAGGACTTTCTGCTGTCGCAGCGCTACTTCCCGTTCGAGTCGGAGATCCCGCGGGTCATCACCAAGTACGATGTCAAGGCCGGCGGCGACGCCGGCCGCCAGTTGATCATGCCGCTACTCGAAACCCGCGAAAGCTATTTACAATCCGCCTTCGCCGCCATCGACGAACGCTATGGTTCAGGGGAGGGTCTGCTCAGGACGCTCTACGGTCTGGGCCCTGCCGACCTCGCTCGCCTGCGCGATCACTACACGTCTTAATTGAAGAAGAGGGGAGTACGCATGACCAAGCTCGTGGTCGATACCGACAAATACGGCTACCAGTCGGAATTCGCGGTGGTCGAAGCCTACAACAGCGCGGTCAAGGACCTGATGCGCACACGCGTCGCCGCCGCCGGCACGCCGTGGCGCGATTATGTGTTCGGACCCGACGCCGCGGTGCTGACCAAGGCCGACATGGAAGCGATAGAAGCGCGTCTGCTGGCGCTGGGCTACCGTTTTGCGCCTTCGGCGATGTCCTCGGCCATCGAGCGGCCCGAGGCCTACCAGGATGCCGGGCTCAACAACCCCGATTTCAGTTTCGAGCACGCCGGCGCTCCGACCGCGCCGGCCGACGCGCAAGGCCGCGAGCTGCGCGGCGCCGGCGACAACGTGGTGACTTATGAGACCAACCTCACCGGCATTGCGCGTTACGTGCGCACCAGTGACAAGGTGCTGGAATTCCTGACCAATGGCGTGCCGGCCGACACCATTGCGATTGTCGATGATTCGGGCGGCACCCTGACCGCACCCATCCTCGAAAAATTCAAGGGCGTGCTGTGCGCCGGTGGCACCACCCGTTCGCATCTCGCGATCCTGACCCGCGAATACGGCATTCCCTGTCTCATGAATTCACGCCTGTCCGGCATCAAGGACGGCGAGCGCGTGGAGATCGAGACTTCGGCACGCGCCAAGACCGGCGAAGACTACGCCCACGGTATCGACGCCTCGGCACGCGTCTGGCGTCTCGTCTGAACCGCCCCGCGACCGACAATATTCAGGTACGAACCATGTCCGCCAATAAACTCACCTACGCCCAGCTGCTCGAAACGAACAGCATGATTCAACAGAACGCCGACGAGACCTACTGGCTGTGCGCGACGCGCACCGTGCAGGAATCGAAGATCTTCCCGGTCTCGGCCTACATCCTGTTTTCCTATCTGAACTGCTTCTACCGTTATCCGACGCTGCTGAAGAAGATGGAAGAACACATGTCGGCCGAGGAGATCGGCGACCGTGCGCGCAACAGCGGCATCAAGATCGTGGCCTGGACCATTCCGTGCTTTTACCTGCTCGGCCGCGAGATGCTGATCAACTGGGGCGTGATCAAACCCACCGATGCGGTGGACGACGTGGTCTATGTGATGGATTTCTGGAAACGCTTCCAGCTGTCCTGGCATCGCAACAACGGCAACCTGACCAATCGTATGGCCAACCATCGCGGCCAGATCCTGCCCGAGCAGCGCCTGCAGGTGTTTCACGCCGATGCCTTCGAATGCCGCATCGGCGACGAGCTGCACACCGCCGCGCAGAATTTTATGGCGACCATTGCGCAGTACGGCTTCCTGGTGTCCTGCGAGTGTCGTGTGACCACCCACAACCACGGCCCGTACAAGATCTCCGACACCCGCGAGATGCTGGTGCGCGAGTTCCGCGAGCTGTCGGAGTACGACTACCCGTGGCTGGACGGCGTCGGCCAGGACATCCCCTACAACAACCTGACCGTGACCATGATGCTGGAAGGCATCCACATCAACCTGCTGGACGATTGGGGTTCCTTCGAGTCCGAGCCGGAGATGAAACCCGAGCATATCGTTGCCGTTGGACTCTATACCCAGGACAACCTGACCCACGTGCCGATGCCGGTAGGCATGGGCAGCCGCGAAGAACTGACGGCGACCTTCAATGATCTGAACGCCCGTATCAAAGCGGCGACTGCCAAGCTGTGGGAGCAGATGGCTGGCTGGACCCGCGACCAGCAGCTCGATGCTGGCGCACTGGTGTATTTCGCCATCGCCAAGGAGATGGCGCATATCGCCGGCTGCTATGACGTCAACGACTGGATGATGATCGACGAGCGCACAGAGCGGTTCCGCCCGCTCTTGAACGACGAATACGGCAACCTGTTCTTAGGCGAACTGGTCGGCTACATCTCGACCCCCAGTCAGCGCATGCACGAGTACTACATGATGCAGCACACCAATCTGCCGCGTCGTGCGCTGTCCTATTTCCCCTACTCGATGCTCGATGACCCGGACTACGCGCCGACGGTCGGGCCGATGCGTCCGGGGCTAAGCAACCTGCCACCCAAGGTCGACCGCTATCGCACCTCGCAGGGCATCATGAGCCAGCAGGACTACAACCGCGCGAGCCGCGAGTTCGTGCCCGATCCGTGCAACGAGAAGTTCCGCATGCTGTGCACGGACTGGGTCAAGTACAACTACGACACGCCGCTGGCGGACGAACTGTTCAAGCTTGAGCAGCAGCATTCGCGACTGTTGAAGGACAAGGGCGCGGGCCTCTCGCGCGCTGATATCGAAGCGCTGCGCGCCAAGGGTTGAGGATACACACCATGAATACCGATCTTCATCGTGTCATGCACGGCGTAGCCATACGCAAGCATGGCGATGCCAAGGCCATTGCGGCGCTGGCGGGCGTGCCGGTGGCACGGGTTGAAAGTGTGCTGGCGGGCGCCGTGGCCGGTGGCCGTGTCGCCGAAGTCGATGGCAAGTACATGCTGACCCCTTGCGGCCAGATGATGCTGGGCGGCGAATACTCGCGTTTCAACGAGAGTTTGCGCGCCAACCACGACTTCGTTGCCGCCTATCAGCGTTTCGAGGTCATCAACAAGGATTTGAAGCAGCTCATCACCGACTGGCAGACCATGGATGTCGGCGGCAAACGTGTCGCCAACGATCATTCCAGCAAGGATTACGACGAGCGCGTGATCGGTCGTCTCGGCGACCTGCACGAGCGTTTCGAACCGATACTGAAAAAACTCTGCGCCGGCGAGCCGCGCCTCAAGGTCTACAGCGACAAGCTAGGCGTGGCCCTCGAGAAGGCCGAGGACGGCGAGGCGGCCTGGGTGTCCGATGCCAAACTCGACAGTTATCACACCGTCTGGTTTGAACTGCACGAGGATTTGCTGCGTCTTTTAGGCCACGTAAGAGAGGAGTAAGCACGCCCTAGCGCGCTGCCAGCATTATGGCTCACATAGAATTTCTCGACGAAACCATGCGCGACGGGCAGCAGAGCCTGTGGGGCATGCGTATGACCGCCGGCATGGCATTGCCGGTGACTCCACTCATCGACCGCGTTGGATATCGGGTGGTCGATCTGACCGGCTCTTCGCAGTTCGAAGTATTGATCCGCGAATGCCGCGAGAACCCATGGGACGGTCTCGATCTGCTGGTGCAATCCATGCCGCGCTCCAAGCTGCGCGCCGGCATGCGCTCCAACGCGGCGGTGACTTTCAGCGTCACCCCCGATGCCTTGATGGATGCCTGGATACGGCAGTTGAACGAACACGGCTGTCGCAGCTTCTGGATTTACGATGTCTTGTTCAACATCGACAAGATGCATCGGCTGGCGAAGATCGCCAAGGCCTATGGTTCGGAAGTGGCGGGCACGGTGATGTATACCTTGAGCCCGGTGCACTCGGACCAGTACTTCGCGGACAAGGCCGCCCAGATCGCGGCGTCGCCCGATATCGACACCATCCTTTTATACGACACCGCCGGCGTGCTCGATGCCGAGCGCATCAAGACCCTGGTGCCGGCGATTGT
>CAMCBY010000243.1 GCA_945873015.1 Klebsiella pneumoniae | reverse complement strand
ACCTGCAGCGGATAGGTCGAAGCGGGCAGGATGATGCCAATCAGGTCGTCGGGATAGAGCGCAATACGCGCCACCAGATCGGCTATCTGGGGCGGGGCAAGAAACTGGCCACCTTCGGCGTTGGCCGGCACGTAGGCGGGCGGCGGGCTGCTATAGGCAGGCGGCGCATAGCCGGGATTGTTGGTCTGATAGTTCTGCGCGAGGTAACGGTCTTCGGCGCAGGAAGCCAGCGGCGCGAGGGTCAGCGGGACGAGCAGGCAAAGCAGCGGGCGGTAACGCGCGAGGGTCTGGATGGAGGGGGAATGGGCTTCGAACACGGGGTGTCTCCTTGGCAAGCTGCGCCGTGGTGGCGTCGATCCCGGCTTGACGTCAGGCCATGTTAGGCGCGCGGGATAAATTCGGACTTAACAGTCCGCGTGTCCGCGCACTTCACCACGCAAGGCTGGCGCGTGCAGCCTGCGTGATGCTTCGACCGAGGATTAGAGTTCCTTGAGGATACGACCGTGTCCCAGCACGGCATCGAAGGTGCCGGCATAACAGCCGAGCACATCCAGCACCGGCAGTTTGTACCAGGGGTCGATGGCCGACGGTGCGTCGTAATGCAGCGAGCCCGGCCCGGTCCAGATATCGGGAATGCCATTGGCGCCCATGTGCGGCACCAGTTCCAGCGCGCTGCCGATGAGCTGCGCAAGCGCCGGTCGTTTCGCTTCGGTCGCGCAGGGAATGACTTTCAGCGACACGCTCGGGGTCAGGATAAAATCCTCGGTGCGTACCGGCGTGACCTTGCGCATCACTGCGGTCAGCAGACGATTGCCGGTCGGACGCTCCACCAGGCCCATCATCACTTCGCTTTCATGGCGCACTTCGACTTTGGCGAATTTCTTGGCGAAGCCCCAGATCTCACGACCGCCAATCAAGGGCGCTTCATTGTCGGTGAACAGTGCCGGGTAATAACTGACTACCTGCCCATCGAGGCGCGCACGAATCGACAGCATCGCCTCGTTATAAGGCCCGAAAGTCGAGGCGCCGTAGTGGGCGATGATGACCGTCGCCGTAGCGGGGCCCTCGAGTTCCATCTGTTCGGGTAACCACGCCGCCGCCGCATCTTCGTCGGTGCGATAGGTGATGAACATCATTTCCATGTGGCGGTAGTAGAAGGGCGGCTTCTGCACTGCCTCGCCGGTAACCGGCATGGTCGCGCCGTAGTGATCGAGTTTGAGCTGGCCTTTGCGTGGCATGGTGTTTCCCCTGGGTAATAATGGCGCGAGTATAAGTGATTCGTTTACGACGCTCGGCGCGCGCTCAAGTCAGTGCCGGGCCAGGCCATGCGCTGCCGACATCACTCGCCAGCCAGCGTGCCAGCAGTGCGTTGACCTCAAGCGGTTTTTCCTGCGCGACCCAATGACCGGCGTCGACCACCGCTTCGCGCAGGTGCGTGCAGCGCGCGCGCATGGGTTCGGCAAGGCGTGAGGTGACGGTGTTGCATACGTAGTCATAACGCGCGCCGATGAACAGCACCGGCATGTCGAGGGTGGCGCTGCCAAGTGCGCCATAGGCCTGGTTGGCGGTGTGGTTCATATAATAGGAATCGGGGCCGAAGAAGCCGTTACGGCCCAGCGCTTCGGCATAGACGCGCAGATCGTCCTCGGTCACAACATCAGCATCGCGCGGCAGATCGGGCGCTGCATTCAAGGGCCCGAACCAACCGCCATTACGCCGCACCTGGGAGGTGAAGGCCGGTTTGCCGGCATCCGCCGGGTCGCCTTTGCGGAACAGCAGTTTGACGGTCATATAGGGATCGGCGTCAAACACCGCGCCGGCGCGCGCGAAGTTCTCCTGATAATAAAGCTGATAGTCCCATTGCCCGGCAGGAAACTCATCGAGCGGGTAAAGCGTGCGATCGACCAGCGACAGCAGATGATCAAAGCCGTATTCGATGGTCGCGAACGGCACACACAGATTCGCCACCGCTACACAATGTTCGGGGTGATGGCTGGCGAGACTCCATACCGTCGGGCTGCCCCAGTCGTGCCCGACCCATACCGCCTTGTCGGCACCGAGCGCGTCCAGCAGCTCGAGCATGTCGGCGACCACTTCGGTTTGCGCATAGTCTTCGTGGCGATGATAGTTCGACGAGCGTCCGTAGCCGCGCATGTCCGGCGCAATCGCGCGGTAGCCCAGCCCGCCAAACACCGGCAGCTGATGACGCCAGCTGCGCGACAACTCCGGCCAGCCGTGCACGAATATCAACAGCGGGCCGTCCTCGGGCCCGGCCGCCAGATAGTGAGTGGTATGGCGCGCGGTGCGCGCAAAATGGGAGGTGATATCCATCGCGGGTTTCCTGCTGACGACGATGGGCGATTCTAACCACAACTGCCGCCCGCAGTGCGCGCCGCGCCGTCATGGTGCATGCACGCGCATTCGTGTTAGCGTGGCGGCCGATATCGACGCGTGCTCAAAAGCCATAGAGCTGAAAGCCCGCGACGATGCCTGCACCAATGGAACTCGGGGGAGGAATGACCATGGTTGGAGTGGTATTACTGTTTGTGGGCGCGGTATTGCTGGTTAACAGCATGGGCGGATTGGGACGGGTCGACCTGCGGTCGATGGCCGTCATGAATTTTATGGTGGCGGGTCTCGCGCTGCTGGCGACGGTGGTGCAATTTGTGCGCGCCGAGACCAGTGCCGAGTTTTTCGGTGTCGCACAGTTCTTTCTGTTCAGCTTCACCTATCTGTATGTCGCCATCAGCATGTGGTTGGAACTCGACA
Source organism: Klebsiella pneumoniae (assembly GCA_945873015.1). GTDB lineage: Bacteria > Pseudomonadota > Gammaproteobacteria > JADJYF01. The sequence continues at coordinate 3,780 of CAMCBY010000243.1, read as the reverse complement.
TGCGCGGTTTTGGCTGGTTCTGTTTTTTTGTCGCACTGACCACCATTCCCTGCGCCATCGTCACCTTTCAGGGGGGCGACGTACGCTTTGGCAGCTTCTGGCTGATCTGGGGCGTGCTGTGGTACATGTTCTTCATGGCCAACGTTCAGGGCCGGGATTTCGGCAAACTGCTGCCCTACAGCAGCATGACGGTCGGCGTGCTGACCTGCTGGATCCCCGGCTTGCTGATACTGACCGGCCACTGGTAACAACGAGGCCGCCGTGACCCGTATGCTGAGTTCCATTGTGACGCTGGTAGCGGTCGTGGTGGTGGTATTCGCCGTGCTCGGCTGGTGGTCGGCGCGCTCCGCACCGGCGGCTCTCGGCCTGGTCAACGGTCGTCTGGCAGCCTGCGGCGCTGCGCCTCACTGCGTATGCAGCGACGCAGGCGAGGGCGGCGATAGCACTCACGCGGTAGCGGCGATTGTATTACCGACCGTGGACGATGCGACGCGCTGGCGCATCGTCCGCGAAGTGCTGGCCGCGAGCGGCGGCACCGTGAATCGCGAAGAACAGTCCTACCTGCATGCGACCTACACCAGTCGCCTGTTTCGTTTTGTCGATGACCTTGAGCTCCGCATGGATGGCGCACAACTGCACATCCGTTCGACATCACGGGTGGGTTATTCCGACCTCGGCGCCAATCGCCAGCGTGTGGAAGACCTGCGCGCGCGCTTCAATACAGCGTTTGCGCAGTTAAAACCGTGAGCGGCGCGCTCAGCGCGCGAGCACAACGATAAGCGCCACCAGCGCCACCGCACCCGCTATCCACATCCAGCCATAACCGCCCGCAGAAGTCGTTGATGCTGCGCTGACGGTCGCTGTCGTCACAGCCGCTTGTTCAGGCGCGGCGGTGTCGCCCGCCGGGTTTAACAGCGTTTCGAAGTTTGCAAAAAATTCACCGGCCAGTTTCTGCGCGGTCTTCTCGACCAGCGCCCCGCCAAGTTGCGCAAGCTTGCCGCCGATGTCGGCCTTGACGTCGTAATGCAAGATGGTCGCAGCGCCATCGGCTTCCAGCCGCACCCGCGAGCTTATGCGCGCATGACCGGCGGGCCCACCCTTGCCTTCACCGCTCAAGGTATAGGACTCCGGCGCGACGATGTCGGCGATCGCCACCGCGCCGGTGAAACGAGCCTTGAGCGGGCCGACCTTGGCGCTGACGGTGGCTTTAAAATCGGTGGGCGACAGCGCTTCGATGGCCTCGCAGCCGGGGATGGCCTGACGCAGGATCTCGACATCGTTGAGGGCAGCGAACACGCGCTCGCGCGACGCGTTGATGCGGACTTGTTCAGTTAATTGCATGCAAAGCAGTCCGGGACAGTGAAGGCTCACCGCCCCCGTAGGTGCGAATTCATTCGCACGTTAAATGGCAAGGCGCAGGCGCTCGTGATGACGATGAATGTGCGAATGAATTCGCACCTACAGTTTCATCGAGTTCGGGCCTTTCAGGTGCAGCATCTGACGCGCTTCATCGGGCGTGGCGATTTCCAGCGACAGGCCTTCCAGCACCTTGCGCGCGAGTCGCACCTGCTCGGCTGAATTCTCAGCCAGACGGCCCGGGCCACCCCACAAGGAATCCTCGAGACCGACGCGCACATTGCCACCCATCGCCGCCGCCTGGGCTGCAATCGGCAGTTGATTACGACCGGCGCCGAGCACCGACCAGACGTAGGCGTCACCGAACAGGCGATCAGCGGTGCGTTTCATGTGCATCACATCTTCGGGATGGGCGCCGATACCCCCCATGATGCCGAACACGGTCTGCAAGAACAGCGGTGGTTTGACCGCACCTTCTTCGAGGAAGTGGGCGAGGTTGTACAGGTGTGAGGTGTCGTAACACTCGAACTCAAAACGAATGCCGCGGTCACTGCCGAGGCGCAGGATGGTAGCGATGTCACGATAGGTGTTCTTGAACACCAGATCGCGGCTGCCTTCCAGATGCTCGACTTCCCAATCGTGTTTGAATTCTTTGAAGCGCTTCAGCATCGGGAACAGACCGAAGTTCATCGAACCCATGTTGAGCGAGGCTATTTCGGGTTCGATTTCGGTGGCGGGGCGCATGCGCTCCTCGACCGACATATACGGGCTGCCACCGGTGGTGATGTTGATCGCCGCATTGGTGCGCTCGCAGATCATGGGCAGAAACTGGCGAAACCACTTCGGGTCTTGAGTCGGGCGACCGTTATCCGGGTCGCGTGCATGCAGATGCAGGATCGCGGCACCGGCCTCGGCGGCTTCAATCGCGGCGGTCGCAATCTCGCGCGGGGTGACCGGCAGTGCGGGTGACATCGAAGGCGTATGGATGGCGCCGGTCACGGCGCAGGTAATGATGACCTTGCGTTGTTTAGACATGGGTTTGTGTCCTATTTGCGGGCTTCTTGCAGTTTGCGCCACACCAGGTTGGGGCGCAGTGGCAGTTCATTAATCTCGATACCGAAAGGCGCGAGCGCATCACACACCGCATTGGTGAGCGCGCCCGGCACAGAACTCGGCCGGCCTTCGCCGATACCGCGAGTGCCGAGCGGCGTATGCGGACAGGGCGTGGTGGCGTAGGTGATCTCGATATCCGGCACATCGGCGGCAGTGGCGAGTTTGTAGTGCTCAAAGTCGGCACTCATCTGTTGGCCACGCTCGTCGTAGATAAATTCTTCGAACATCGTATTCGACAGGCCTTGCACGATAGCGCCGTGCATCTGGCCATCGACGATATTGGGATTGATCAGCGTGCCGACGTCTTCCGACGTCACCCAGCGTTTGATCTTGAAGTCTCCCGAATCAATATCGACCTCGACGATGCAGCAATCGGCATTGAAGCAGATCATCGGCTTGGCGGCTTCGAAGAAAGTCGTGGCATCGAGGCCGCCGACTTCGCCTTCGGGCATATTGATTGGCCACATGATGATGCGCTCTACCGCTTCGCGGAAGGTTTTTTTCTTGCTGCGGTCGCCGATATAAACCACTTCGCCGTCCTTGAACTCGAAGTGCTGCACGCTGGCTTCGATCTGAAAGTCGTGGGCCATGATGCGCGTGATTTTGTCTTTTAATTCACCGCAGGCATTGGCGACCGCGCTGACGAAATAGGAGCCATTTCGCGCACCGATGCTGCCGGCGCCAAACGGCGTGATGCCGGTGTCGCCGGTGGTCACCACCACATCACTCGGTGAGATGCCGAACTGCGAAGCAACCACCTGCGCAGCGGTGGTCTCGTGACCCTGGCCGCCAGGCGCATCACCGCCGAAAACCAGCACTTTGCCGCGCGGGTCGAGGCGTACCGTTGCTGCGCCGTAGCCGGGCTGGTTTTCCATCGGCACCAGCAGTTCCGAGGCGACGCCGGACAATTCCACGCCGCACCCAAAGCCAATACCGAGATAACGCCCCTGCGCGCGGGCCGCGGCTTGTTCGCTGCGGAACTTCTCTAAATCGACCTGTGCGAGCAGATTGTCCCACACCTTCAGGAAATCGCCGCTGTCGTAATACTCGTTGGTCACCGATGTATAGGGCAGGGTGGGCACGAGGTTCATCCGACGCAGGGCACTGGCTTCCATGCCTATGCGTCGCGCCACCATATCGACCGCACGCTCGACCGCGAAGCGGGTCGGGAAATGGCCAAATGCGCGCGACGGCGTGAGGCTGGCCTTGTTGGTGGTGGCGACCTTGAGGCTGATGTCGCCACGGCTCCAGGTGTAGGCATTCGGCATTTCGACCGCGCCCAGAAACGGCATCACAAACCCCCAATACACA
>CAMCBY010000242.1 GCA_945873015.1 Klebsiella pneumoniae | reverse complement strand
GTGCGGCCTTAAATCTGTCCTCCATCACGGATCTGTTACCATGCCGCGACACCAGCGAGTGGGAGCAAAGAGATGGCCGGACCCGAGGGCATGAGCGCTGATTCCTTCACCGTCGATACCGACAATCTGTACCGTGAAGAATCAATTTCCGATCTGCGCGCCGCGACCATTCGTCGCCTGATTCCAATCAAGGCCGATGGCAGCGACGATCCGTCCCGTCCCAACCGTTTCATCGGCGACACCACCCTGATGACCCAGATGGGCCCCATCCCGGTGCAGTTCCCGCTTGACGCACCGACCCTCGCCGAAGCCTGCGCACTGTTCCCGGCCGGCATCAAGGGCGCGATTGAGCGCTTGAACGAGCGCGCCCGCGAAATGGCGCGCGAGGAAGCCTCACGCATCGTGGTGCCGGGCCAGGGCGGTCCGGGACCGATGGGCGGCATGCCCGGGAGACCGGGAGGCAAGTTCATCCTCGAATAGGTCGGCGCCGCGACTGGCGCGGACCGTTCAGGCTTGGTGCCTGACCCTGCGACGCTCAAACCAATGAATGACTCCGGTCTCGTAGTGCGCGACCTGCGCGTGGAACGTGGCGAACGGGTGCTGTTCGACGCCTTGAGCTTCGATGCGCCACCGGCCAGTGTCGTGCACCTGACGGGCGCCAACGGCAGCGGCAAGACCACCCTCATGAAAACCCTCGCCGGCCTGGTCACACCCGATGCCGGTGCCATCAGTTGGCGCGGCGAACGCCTGCAGCGTGCCGCCGATTTTCGCGCCATGCTCAATTACATAGGCCACCAGGGCGGCTTGAATGCCGAACTCACCGCCTATGAGAATCTCGAATTTATTGCCACCCTGTGTGCCGCGCCGCGCCGCGCCAGCATCGCCGCCGCGCTCAAGGCGCTCGACGCCGGCGCGTTTGCCGAGCGCCCGGTGCGCTACCTGTCGGCCGGTCAACGCCAGCGTGTCACGCTGGCACGCCTGATCCTGTTTGCCGCACCGCTGTGGATGCTCGACGAACCGTTCACTGCGCTCGATGTCGCCAGTCGCGCCCTGGTCGAGTCCATTATTGACAGCCATGTCGATGGCGGCGGCACGGTACTGATCGCCACCCATCAGGCCTTTGACTCGCGCCACGCGGTGCGGGTCGTGCCGCTGGCCGACGTGCGCCCGTGAACGCTTTCACCATCATTGCCGCGGTAGTACGTCGCGAATTGCTGCGCGCGGTACGCAATCAGGCCGAGGCACTCTATCCGCTGCTGTTCTTTGCACTGTGTATCCTCATGTTCCCGTTCGCGCTCGGCACCGACAGCGCGTTGCTGTCGCGGGTCGCGGCGGGTGTGGTGTGGGTCGCGGCGCTGCTCGCCAGTGCGCTGTCGCTGGAGGCTTTGTTTCGCGCCGACTATGCCGACGGCACGCTTGAGGTGCTGGTGGTAGGTGGCGCATCGTTGCCACTGCTTGGGCTCGGCAAGGCGCTCGCCCATTGGCTGCTGTCGGGACTGCCGGTACTGCTGTTATCCATTCCGCTCGGATTGTCGCTGGAATTAAAACCCGCCCTGCTCGGCACCCTGCTCACCACACTTGCGTTAGGCAGTGTCTGCATGAGTCTCATTGGCGCGGCCATCAGCGCCCTGACCGTGGGTCTGCGCGGCGGCGGCCTGCTTCTGGCAATGTTGATCCTGCCGTTGTACATTCCCGTGCTCATTTTCGGTGCCTCCGCCACGGCCAATGCCGCACTCGGGCTACCGGTCGCGGGTGAGCTGTACTTCCTGACCGGCCTCCTGGTTCTGGCCCTGACCTTGACGCCGTGGGCGACTGCGGCAGCCCTCAGAATCCGCATGAGCTGATGCAACTTATCCTGTCCTCGTCACTCCCAAGCCCGGCACGATGCGCGCAGCCGCCGTGCGTTCGTTCATGAGGTCTTCGTGAATTTTGCGTTTCTGCACAAGTACGCCTCGCTCATGCATTTTTATCGCCTGAGCCGCACCCTGACGCCGTGGCTGGCCGGCATCACACTCATCCTTTTCGGCTGGGGTCTGGTCGGCGGCCTGCTGCTCGCGCCGGCCGATTATCAACAAGGCGACAGCTTCCGCATCATGTACGTACATGTGCCGGCGGCGTGGATGTCGATGTTTGTCTACATGGCGATGGCGATCGCCGGCGGCGTGGCATTGGTGTGGAAGCTCAAGATTGCTGAAATCGTATCGCGCGCCTGCGCCCCGCTCGGCGCCTCTTTCACGTTTCTGGCGCTGGTGACCGGCTCGGTGTGGGGCAAGCCGATGTGGGGCACCTGGTGGGTGTGGGACGCGCGCCTGACCTCGGAACTGATCCTGTTGTTTCTCTATCTCGGTGTGATTGCACTGCACGGTGCGCTCGACGACCGTCGCGCCGGTGCACGGGCCGGCGCCGTGCTGGCGCTGATCGGGGTCGTCAACATCCCCATCATTCACTACTCCGTCGAATGGTGGAGCACCCTGCACCAGGGCGCGACGGTGACCAAGTTTGCCAAACCTTCCATCCATATCGACATGCTGATCCCGCTGCTGGTCATGATCAGCGCCTTTCAGTGCTATTTCGCCTGGTCACTACTGGTCAGGGTGCGCAGTGAAATCCTCGACTACGACCGCAATACAAGCTGGGTGCGCGAGTTGGTCCGTCACCAGGAGAGCGCGCCGTGAGTGGTGTGGAAGCCTTTCTGCACATGGGCGGCTACGGTGCCTACGTGTGGAGTTCCTACGCACTCGCGGCGGTGCTGCTGGTCATCAATATCGTGCTGCCGCGCCGCGCCGAAAGCGCCGCGCTGCAGCGCCTCGCGCGCCGCGAGGCGCTGGGAGAAAACCATGACACCGCGTCGTAAACGGATGCTGATCATCGCGCTGTGCGTGCTTGGCGTAGGCATTGCGGTCGCCCTGATCCTGACCGCCTTCAACCAGAACCTCATGTATTTCTACAGCCCGGCCGAGGTCGCACGCGGCGAAGCGCCGTCAAACCGGCCATTCCGCCTCGGCGGCATGGTGGTCAAGGGCAGTGTTGATCGCGGCGACGCCAAGGATCTCACGGTGCGCTTCAAGGTCACCGATTTTGCACAGGAGCGTGCGATTGCCTACCGCGGCATCCTGCCCGACCTGTTCCGCGAGGGGCAGGGTATCGTCGCCATCGGACAGCTCGATGAGGCCGGCGTATTCGTCGCCAGCGAAGTGCTGGCGAAACACGACGAGAACTACATGCCACCCGAAGTGGCCCAGGCGCTCAAGGACGGGCAAACACAGCAGGCGACCCAACCATGATCCCCGAACTCGGCCATTTTGCTCTGGCGGTGGCGCTCGCTATCGCGCTGCTGCAGGCCGTCGTGCCGCTGGTCGGCGCCCATCGCGGCAATGTGTTGTGGATGTCGCTGGCACGGCCGGCGGCGCGCGCGCAGCTCGTATTCATCGCGCTCGCTTTTGCCGCCCTGACGCACGCCTTTATCAGCAACGATTTTTCGGTGGCTTACGTCGCCGCCAATTCCAACTCGGCCTTGCCGCTCGCGTTCCGCATTTCGGCCTTGTGGGGCGCCCACGAAGGTTCACTGCTGTTGTGGGTGCTGCTGCTCGCGGCGTGGTCGTGTGCGGTCAGTTTCGCCAGCGGCGGCCTGCCACTGGCGTTTGTCGCGCGCGTGCTGGCGGTGATGGCCGTCATAAGCATCGGCTTCCTGCTGTTCATGCTCATCACCTCCAATCCTTTCCTGCGCGAGTTGCCGCCGCCGGCCGATGGCGCCGATCTGAATCCGCTGCTGCAGGACTTCGGTCTGGTCATTCACCCGCCCATGCTCTACACCGGCTATGTCGGTTTTTCGGTGGCCTTCAGCTTCGCCATCGCGGGCCTCATCGGCGGCCACCTCGACAGCGCCTGGGCGCGCTGGGCAAGGCCGTGGACGCTGCTCGCATGGAGCTTTCTGACCTTAGGCATCGCGCTCGGTAGCTGGTGGGCCTATTACGAGCTCGGCTGGGGCGGCTGGTGGTTCTGGGATCCGGTTGAAAACGCCTCATTCATGCCATGGCTGCTAGGCACCGCGCTGATCCATTCGCTGGCCGCAACCGAGAAACGCGATGTATTCAAAAGCTGGACGGTGCTGCTCGCTATCGGTGCGTTTGGCCTGAGCCTGCTTGGCACCTTCCTGGTGCGCTCAGGTGTGCTGACTTCCGTGCATGCCTTCGCCAGCGATCCTGCGCGCGGCGTGTTCATCCTCGCCTTCCTGGTGCTGGTGATCGGCGGTGCGTTGATGTTGTATGCGTGGCGCGGCGCGAGCATGGGCGTCAGTGCAAGTTATGCCACCACCTCGCGCGAGACTTTCCTGCTCGCCAACAGCGTACTGCTGACGGTGGCTTGCGGTACGGTGCTGCTCGGCACGCTCTACCCGCTGGTGCTGGACGCGCTCAACATGGGCAAGCTGTCGGTCGGCCCGCCCTACTTCAATAATGTTTTTGTGCCGGTCATGACGCCGCTGGTGGTACTGCTTGGGCTTGGCCAGCATGCGCGCTGGAAACAGGATCGTTTCGCAACTCTGTGCCGAGAGTTACGCATGCCACTGCTCGGCACCGTGCTGCTGTTCGGTGCGGCGCTGGCGGCGATGAGCGAAGCGCGTTCGCCGCGCGCGGCTTTCGGTCTCGCGCTCGCCGCCTGGGTGATAGTGACCAGCATCGGCGGCGTGGTGCAGCGCTGCCGTCAACGCCATGCGCCGTGGCGCGCCCTGCTGCAACTGCCGGCGGCCTATATCGGACAACATGTCGCGCATCTCGGTTTTGCCGTGACCATCATCGGCGTGACGCTGGTCAGCCTCAATACGCTCGACCTCCACACTCGCATGGCACCCGGCGATCGCGTGGAACTCGGTGGCTACAGCTTTCATTTCACCGCCGCGGCGCCCCTCAAGGGCCCGAATTACAACGGCACCGAAGCGCGTTTCGAAGTGACCCGGCCGGGCGGCGCCCCCCTGCTGCTGGCGGCCGAGAAACGCAACTATCAGGTGCGCGGCATGCCCATGACCGAGGCCGGCATCGACCCTGGCCTGACGCGCGACATCTATATCTCGCTCGGCGAACCACTCGACAAGCAGGCCTGGAGCGTGCGCCTGAGCGTCAAACCCTTCGTGCGCTGGTTGTGGTTGGGCGCAATTTTTATGGCGGCGGGTGGCGTGATCGCGATGTGTGATGGACGCTTTCGACGGGTCGCGGCGCGGCAGGTGGTGCGCGGCAATCCCACCGAGGCGGCGAGTTCGTGAAAATGATGCCGATGCGTTTCGCCGTTCCGTTGCTGCTGTTTGTAGCACTGGCGGTCTTTCTCGGCATCGGTCTCAAGCGCGATCCGCGGCTGGTGCCTTCGCCGCTGATTGGCAAAGCCGCGCCGGAATTCGCGCTCGGCACACTCGCGGCACCCGATCAGACCGTGCAACGACAAGACCTGCTCGGTCGCCCGTTCCTGCTCAACGTATGGGCGTCGTGGTGCGCGCAGTGTCGCGATGAACATCCGCTGCTGCTCGAACTCGCGCGCGCCGGCAGCATCATGCTGGTCGGCCTCAATTATCACGATGAACTCGACGCCGGCCGCCAATGGTTGGCGCAACGCGGCGATCCCTATCGGGTGACGCTGTTTGATCCGCAGGGCAAGCTAGGCCTCGATCTCGGTGTTTACGGTGTGCCGGAAACCTTCCTCATCGACGCCAAGGGCGTGATTCGTTACAAACACATCGGCCCGCTCAGCAACGAGGTGCTGAATCAGCAACTGCTGCCGCTGCTGACGAGCCTCGAAAAGGACGGCCAGTAATGGCGCTGCGTATTGTGTTGCTGAGCCTGTTGTTGAGCTTGGGCAACGTCCTGCAAGCGGCCGATGCGCCCGCCTCGTTCAGCGACCCTGCCCTCGCCGCGCGTTATGACGTGCTGCTGGAAGAACTGCGCTGCCTGGTGTGCCAGAACCAGACCTTGAAAGACTCCCACGCCGAACTCGCCCAGGACTTGCGCGATGAAGTCCGTCGTTTGCTCGAAAAGGGCGGTAGCGACGGCGAGATTCGTGATTATCTGGTCGCCCGCTACGGTGACTTTGTGCTCTACAGCCCGCCGCTCAAGGGCTCGACCTGGCTGTTGTGGCTGGGCCCGTTCGTATTGCTGGTGCTCGCCATTGGCGTGGTGTTTGCCCTCAGCCGCCGCCGTGCGCCGCCGCCGGCGCCGCTGGACGCCGCCGAGCGTGCGCGCCTGGCCGCCGCCCTCGCCGAGCACGGAGAGGCGCCATGAGCTTCTGGCTGGCGCTGGCAGCGCTGACCGCGCTGGCCCTCGCACTGTTGTGGTTGCCGCTGCGCCGCACGCAGCGCGATACAGCCGCCGCGACCGACGATCAACTGCGCCGGCTGCGGGAATTCGACGCTGATCTGGCGGCCGGCGACTTTGATGCCACCGTCGCGCCGGCGCTGCGCGCGGAACTCGAACGCGCGGTGCTCGAAGCTCTGCCCGCAGCCGCTGTCAGCGCGCCCGCGAGTGGCAGCGGCCGCGGCCTGCTGGTGGTGTTGTGCCTGTTGGTGCCGCT
>CAMCBY010000241.1 GCA_945873015.1 Klebsiella pneumoniae | reverse complement strand
AGTCATGGGTGAAGACATACACCGTGCGCAACTGCATGAGTGCAGCCATACGCACCGCGTTACGCATATAGTCGGAGAACACCAGGAAGGTGCCGCCGTAGGGAATCGCACCGCCATGCAGCGCGAGACCATTCATCATCGCGCCCATCGCAAATTCGCGCACGCCGTAATAGACGTAGTTGCCATCGAGGGCATGGGTCGTGAGGCCGCGACTCGAGGCATGGAACGTGAGGTTGGAGCCGGTGAGATCGGCCGAACCGCCCAGCAGTTCCGGCAGCAGCTTGCCGAAATGATCGAGCGCGCGCTCGGAGGACTTGCGCGAAGCTTCGGCCTTTTCGGTGGCGGCCATGGCCGCGACACTGGCGCTGGCACCCGCCGCCCAGTCGCTCGGCAGGCGGCCGTTCACCACCCGCTCGTATTCGGCGGCGAGCGCCGGATGGGCTGCTGCATACGCTTTGAACTGACCGTTCCAGCTTTGCTCGCGCGCAGCGCCGGTCTCAAGCGCGCTCCAGGAGGCGTAGATCTCGTTCGGAATGACAAACGGTGCGTGCGGCCAGTTCAAGGCGACGCGGGTTGCCGCGACTTCATCGACGCCGAGTGCCGCGCCGTGGCAGCTCTCGGTGCCGGCCTTGTTCGGCGAGCCATACCCGATCACGGTCTTGCAGATAATGAGGGTCGGGCGCCTGGTTTCAGCGCGGGCGCTTTCCAGCGCGGCTTTGACCGCGGCGGCATCGTGGCCGTCAACCGCTCGCACCACCTGCCAGCCATAGGCTTCGAAGCGGCCGGCGGTGTCATCGGTGAACCAGCCTTCGACTTCGCCATCGATGGATATGCCGTTGTCGTCGTAACACACGATGAGTTTGCCCAGACCCAGCGTGCCGGCCAGCGAGCAGGCCTCATGGGAAATGCCTTCCATAAGACAGCCATCACCGGCGAAGACATAGGTGTAATGGTCGACCACTTCATGGCCGGGGCGGTTGAAGCGCGCCGCAAGGTGACGCTCACCGAGTGCCATGCCGACCGCATTGGCGAGGCCCTGGCCCAAAGGGCCGGTGGTGGTCTCGACGCCGGGTGTTTCGCCCCGTTCCGGGTGGCCCGGGGTCTTGGAATGAAGCTGACGGAAGGCCTTGATGTCGTCGATGCTGAGCGCGTAACCCGACAGATGCAGCAGCGAATAGAGCAGCATCGAACCGTGGCCATTGGACAGCACAAAACGATCGCGATTGCTCCACGACGGATTGGCCGGGTTATGCACCAGGAAGTCGCGCCACAGCACTTCGGCGATGTCCGCCATGCCCATCGGCGCGCCGGGATGGCCGGAATTGGCCGCCTGCACCGCATCCATGCTCAAGGCACGAATGGCATTGGCCAATTCACGCCGCGCTGAAATGGCGGATGTCTCGCTCCGCTGTGCGCGCGGTTCGCTCATGCTGATTCCCTCAAGACTTCTGATCGGCGCGCGCGTTAAGCGAACCGTGGATTGGACGGGCCTGCCGGGTGCACCGCGCGGCTCAAAGTCCGGCGCGGCGTGTTTTACGGTGGACGAGAAAGCGTGTGACGCCCGCCTGTCAGACCCGAAAAAATGAAGTCATCATTTTAATGAGCCGGGCCCGATTGCGCTACCACGCAGGGTGCGAAACAAGTCGGTTTGTTATGAGAATGCACCGGCCTCAAGGATAATCGCGCACACTGTCGATAACACGAGAGCCCGCGCGGTCGGGCAAGCCCGTCTTCGCCGTTAGAACCTGGAAACCATGACGACATCTGCACGCTCCGTTGGCCTGTCTTTTGAGTTCTTTCCGCCGCGTACGCCGGAAGGGGTGGCGCGTCTCGCCACCACCCGGCAGCACCTGGCGGAACTCGCACCGGAATTTTTTTCCGTGACTTTTGGTGCCGGTGGCACGACCCGCGATCTGACGCTCGACACTGTCATCGAGCTGCGCGAGGCGACGGCGGTCGACACCGCGCCCCATTTGTCATGCATCGGTTTCGGGCTTGACGATATCCGTGCCGTGCTGACGCGCTATCGCGAGTCCGGTATTACGCGTCTGGTCGCGCTGCGCGGCGACATGCCATCCGGCACCAGCGGTTTTGGTGAGCTGCGCCATGCCAACGAGCTGGTCGAGTTCATCCGCGCCGAAAGCGGTCAGCATTTCCGCATCGAGGTCGCGGCCTATCCCGAGGTTCATCCGCAGGCGGCCGGCGCGAGCGCCGATCTCGACAACTTCCAGCGCAAGGTGGCGGCCGGCGCGAATGGCGCCATCACGCAGTATTTCTATAACTCCGACGCCTATTTCCGTTTCCGCGATGAAGCCCACCGGCGCGGCATCGAGATCCCGATAGTGCCGGGCATCATGCCGGTCACCAATTTCTCCAACCTGCGGCGGTTCTCGGAAATGTGCGGTGCCGAGCTGCCGCGCTGGATGGTCAAGCGCCTGCAGGACTTGGGCGACGATCACGGCGCGATTGCCGCCTTTGGCGTGGAAGTGGTGACCAAACTCTGCGAACGGCTGCTGGCCGGTGGTGCGCCGGGGCTGCATTTCTACACCATGAACCAGCACGAGGCGGTCAGTTTAATCTGCGCACACCTCGCGATCCGCGGGCGCGGCCGCGCCTGATGCCAATGCCATGACCGCACCATCACCACCGCGCGCCGTGCTGCTGCTGGTCGATGATGACGAGCTGATAGTCGATGCGCTCAGCTTCGCGCTGGGCGATGAATTCGAGATAGTCAGTGCCGGCAACCGCCGCGAGGCGCACGCTTTGCTGCGCAACATCGCGCCGGCGCCACAACTGGCGCTGGTCGACCTCGGGTTGCCCCCGGAGCCCCACGGGCCGGGTGAAGGTTTTGCCCTGATCGGTGAATTGTTCGCCTTCAACCCGGCCATGAAAGTGCTGGTGCTGTCGGGCCAGGACGAACGGCGCAACATGCAGCATGCCCTGACCCTCGGCGCAGTGGACTTCGTACCAAAACCTTGCGAGCCGGCGTTGTTGCGTGCGCGGCTCAAACATCAACTGCTGCTGCTCGAGGTTGAACGCCACCAACATGCACCGAGCGCCGGTGCCGGCGAATTGCTGCTCGGTGAGAGTGCCGGCATGGCGACCCTGCGCGCGCTGATCGAGCAGTTCGCCGACACCCCGTTCCCGGTGCTGGTCGAAGGTGAATCGGGCAGCGGCAAGGAGCTGGTGGCGCAGGCTCTGCACGCCGCCAGCGCGCGCCGGCGCGGACCGCTGTTGACCATGAACTGCGCAGCCTTCAGTCCCGATCTACTGGAAGCGCAGTTGTTCGGCCACGCGCGCGGCGCCTATACCGGGGCTGACAAGGCGCGTGCGGGCTTTTTCGAAGAGGCCAGCGAAGGCACCCTGTTTCTCGATGAAGTGGGCGAGATGCCGCTCGATTTGCAGGCCAAGTTCCTGCGTGTGCTGGAGAACGGCGAGTATTACCGGCTCGGCGAGACCGAGGCGCGCCGCTCCAATGCACGTATCGTCGCGGCCACCAATCGTGAACTGCGTGAGCTGGCGCGCGCCGGTCAGTTCCGCCAGGACCTGTTCCATCGGTTGAGCGTACTGACCATCGGCGTGCCGCCGCTGCGCAGCCGTGGCGAAGATTGGCGCCTGCTGCTCGACGCCTTTCAGCGCCAATATGCCGCCAACATCAAACCGTTCACGCTGGCACCGGCTGCCGCCGAGTTACTGGGCGCTTATGCGTTTCCCGGCAACGTGCGCGAGCTGCGCAATATCGTCATCCGCCTCGGCGCTCGTTACCCCGGCCAATGTGTGACCGTCGCGCAGCTCAGTCCTGAACTCGAACTCGATTTCGAAGCCCGGCCGGCAGCCCACGGCGACGCCAGCAACAGCCCCGAGCAACGTCTGCGCCAGCCCGGCTTTCGGCTCGACGACGAACTCGCCGGCCTCGAGCGGCAGTACATCGAAACCGCGCTGCGTCTGGGCGGCGGTAATCTCAGCCAGGCGGCGCGCCTGCTGGGCGTCAATCGCACCACGCTTTACAGCCGGCTCGCGCGTTTGTCCTTGAACCCGCCGGCGGACGACTAACCCGTGTACGAACGGCATTTCGGTCTCAACAAGCCGCCGTTTCGTATCACACCCGATCCCGAGTTCTTTTTTCCGGGCGGCAATCGCGGCGCGATTCTGGAAGCCTTGATCTACGCCACCGCGCGCGGCGAAGGCATCGTCAAGGTGGTGGGCGAGGTCGGCAGCGGCAAGACCATGTTGTGCCGCATGCTCGAACGCGAGCTGCCGGACGACTGCGAAATCGTCTACGTCGCCAATCCGCGGCTGCTGCCCGACGCCGTGCTGCATGCGATTGCCACCGAGCTCGGTTTGACCGCTGCGCCCGCCGACTCCAAACTCAAAGTCCTGCATGCGCTGCAGGACTACCTGCTCGCCCGTCATGCGGCGGGCAAGCGGGTGGTGATGTTCATCGAAGAAGCGCAGGCCATGCCGGTCGATACGCTGGAGGAGATCCGGCTGCTCAGCAATCTCGAAACCACCCAGGCCAAGCTGCTGCAGATAGTGCTTTTCGGTCAGCCCGAACTCGACGACAAGCTCGCCCTGCATGAGATTCGCCAACTGCGCGAACGCATCACCCACGGTTTTGAGCTGACCGCGCTGAAGCGCGATCAGATCCGCGACTATCTGCAGGCCCGCTTGCGCGCCAGCGGCTATCGCGGCGAGGGTTTGTTCTCGCCCGGCGCGATCCGCGCCATCGAACGCGCCTCGCAGGGCCTGCTGCGACGAATCAACGTGCTGGCCGATAAAGCCCTCTTGGCGGCATTCGCCGACCAGGCTGCCGAGGTCGATGCCGGCCATGTGCAGCGGGCGGTGGCCGACAGTGAATTCGGTGCGCGCGCTCACCGCCGGTGGCCGTGGGCAGTCGCGCTGGTGCTGATGGTCGCGGGTGTTCTGCTCTGGGTGCTCGGCAATGGTCGGGATTTTTTCCCGCATGTCGGCAGCCGAGCGGGGTCCGCCGACGTTACCACCGTGAACGTCCCTAAGGTGGGCCCGTCGCCGGCCTCGCCCCCGCCGGCAACCGCCGCGCCGGTGCCGCAGACGCCTGTGTCTCGCGACACCGGCGCGGTGCTCTATCCGCAAGTGTCAGCCGATAGCGGGCTGGTCGGCCTGGAACATCTGTCGCCCGCCACCCTGCCGCCGGTGGACCTTAAGGCCCTGCTCGAAAAATGGGGCGGAGCGCCCGGACAGTGACCGTCAGCGCTCTGTGAAGGGGTGGTTCCGGCAATATAGTTCTTTATTTATTAGATATTTATGGTAGATTTATAATGTGTTATGTTGGATGTGGGCGATCCTGAACCGCGATCCCAGGCCTATGCACATGAAATTCAAAGCGATAGTCGTGACGTTGCTGACCCTGTTGGCGGTCGGCTGCGCCGAGATCCGGCCACGGCCGCCGGCAGCACCTCCGGCCGGACATCTCGACAACACGCCGACGGCGCCTGCCAACGGTATTCCCGAGGTTGTCGGTCAAGTGCCTTACGTGCCGACGCCGGCGGTCACCCCCGCCCAGGAACGTTACACCGTGGTGGTCAACGACGTGCCGGTGCGCGAACTGCTGTTCGCACTCGCGCGTGATGCCAGACTCAATATCGACATCGGCGGCGCTATCAGCGGCAACGTCACGCTCAATGCCATTGATCAGACCTTGCCGCAGATCCTCGAACGCGTCGCGCGCCAAGTGTCGCTGCGTTATGAAGTGACGCAGGACACCATCGTCATCGCGCCGGACGATGCCTATCTGCGCACCTATGACGTCGGTTACGTGAATCTCTCGCGCGACGTCGATACCACCGTCAATGTCGCGACGAGGGTCGCCACCACTGGCGAAAGTTCGGTCGAGGACGGTGGCAACGGGGGTGGTGGCAATGGCGGCAACGGCGGTGGTGGCAACAATTCCTCTTCGACGCGTCTGCAGACCCGCTCCTACAACCGTTTCTGGGACACGTTGCGCTCCAATATCCTGTCGATACTCGGGGAGGCGAATAACACCACCGGCGACACCCAGGCTTCGGACAAAGTCATCGTCAACGCAGAGAGCGGTCTCATCACGGTGCGCGCCACCGGGCGCCAGCACAAAGTCATCGAAGAATTCATTGACCGTGTCCTGGTCAACGCCCGGCGTCAGGTCATGGTCGAAGCGACCATCGTCGAAGTGTCCTTGAACGATCAGTATCAGGCCGGCGTCGATTGGAATCTGTTGTTGAACCGCTCCAATTCGGTGGGATTCACGGTCGGACAGTCCATGCTCGGCAAGATTGCCGATGGCGCGATTGACAACGCGATTTCCTCTTTCACGCTCGGCTATACCAATCCCGCACTTGGCGATAACTCGGTGACGGCGACCGTGCGCCTGTTGCACGAGTTCGGCGACACGCGCGTGCTGTCGAGTCCGCGCCTCATGGTGCTGAACAATCAGACTGCAGTCCTGAAAGTGGTCGAAGAGCTGGTGTATTTCACGCTCAACGTCACCGACAAAGATTCCACCGCCAATGCCCAGGGGCGCATCGTGGTCGAGACCGATG
>CAMCBY010000240.1 GCA_945873015.1 Klebsiella pneumoniae | reverse complement strand
GACAGTGCGGCGGCCATCCGCCACCCGCGTCGATACACAGCGAGGAATAAAAACAAAAGCCGGGCGGTGAAAAACTGCATGCGCTACTCGCTGACGTCCAGCGGACGTCACCCATCATGAGACGCGGACCCGATGCCAGCAAGCACCGGCACGCGCGCAAGGCGCGAGATCTACCAGTCGCCACCCAGCGCGCGGACCAAGCCGACGGTGCTCGCCGCGCGTGCGCCATCCAGTTGTTTCTGTACGCGTCGCGATGCGATCAGCTCGCGGCGCGCTTCAAGCACGCCGAGGTAGCTGCTCGCGCCACTTTGAAAGCGACTATTGGCCAGTTCAAGGCGGCGCGCCGCCGCCTGGTTGGCGGATGCCACCGCCCTGCTCTGTTCGTGCAAGGTGCGCAGGGCCACGAGCTGGTCCTCCACGTCGCGAAAACTGTTCAACACACTCTGACGATAATTGGCCACTTCGGCGTCAAACTCGGCTTCGGCGCCGGCGAGGTTGGCCTTGTTGCGGCCGCCGTCGAACAGCGGCGCGGCGATCAGCGCGCCGGCTAACGGCCCCAGCGCCCAGGTGTGGCTCGCAAACTTCAAGAGATTGCTGATCGAGTCGGCGGTAAAACCCGCTTCGGCGCTCAGGTTGATGACCGGATAAAACGCTGCGCGCGCCACGCCAATACGCGAATTGGCGGCCCGCATGCGCCGCTCGGCAGCGGCGATATCAGGTCGGCGTTCCAGCAGCGCCGACGGCAGGCCGAGCGGGATCTCCGGCAGATGGCTGGCGAGCGGTGCGGGTGTAACGGTCAGATCGGCCGGCGCCAGCCCCAATAACAAGGCCAGCCCGTGTTCGTACTGCGCACGCTGACGCACCACCGTCTGCACCTCGGCGCGCGCGTTGGCGAGTTCGCCGCTGGCGCGTTCGACCTCTGTCGCACTGATGCTGCCGGCTGCCAGTTGTTGCTGGTATATCGCCAGTTCGCCTTCGCGAGTAGTGACAATGTCGGCCAGTACTGCGAGTTCGGCGTCCAACGCGCGCAGCAGGAAATAGGTCTGCGCGACGTCGGCTTCAATGGCCAGCAGCAAGGATTGATAGAGTGCTTCGTTCGCCTCGTTATCGGACCGCGCGGCACGCACGCTGTCACGCACCCGCCCGAACAGGTCAAGCTCGTAGCGCACATTGGCGCCAAACTGAAAGCGGTTATAGGTCTCGATGCCGGGTGGTGGAATGCCGGGCAGAAAGCTGCTCGGCCGAACACCGGCCGCGGCTGCGCCGATCTCAACCCGCGGCATCTGCGCAGAGCGTGCAACGCGCACCAGCGCGCGACTGCCCTCGAGACGCGCAAGCGCGGCGGCGAGATCCTGGTTGGCGCTGGCGGCGCGTTCCTCGTACTCGTTCAGGACCGGATCGCCAAAGCGTGTCCACCACGCCCCACGCGGCTCACCATCGCGCGGTTCGGCCGGTTTCCATTGTTCACTACCCGCATCGGGGGCACTGGTGCCCGCCGCCGGCTGCTCCTTGTAGGCGCTCGGCGCCGCGACTTCGGGCGTGGTGTATTCCGGCGCCATCGAACAGCCGGCCAGCGCCACGCCCATGAGTGTCATCCCCAGGCGGCGCATCATTCGCTCTCCGAGGCGGCGGTCACTTCGTCCGCCTTGCCGGGGGTGTGTCGATGCAGCAGCACGTAGAACACCGGGGTCAGAAATAAACCGAAGAAACTCACACCAATCATGCCGGACAGCACCGCCGAACCCATCGCCTGACGCATCTCCGAGCCCGCGCCACCGGACAATACCAGCGGCGAAACACCTGCCACAAAGGCGATGGAGGTCATGAGGATAGGGCGCAGTCGCATGCGACAGGCCTCGAGCGCCGCCTTGACCGGCCCGTCGGTCGGGCGCTTCAACTCATGCTCTCGCGCGAACTCGACCAGCAGAATGGCGTTCTTGCACGCCAGTCCCATCAGCACGAACAGCGCAATCTGGGTGAAGATGTTCTTGTCACCATTCGACAGCCACACGCCGGCGATGGCGAACAACAGGCACATGGGCACAATCAGAATGATGGCGAGCGGCAGTTTGAAACTCTCGTACTGCGCAGCCAGCACCAGGAACACCAGCATCGCGCACAACGGAAAGACGAAGGCCGCCGTATTGCCGGCCAGAATCTCCTGGTAGGTCAGATCCGTCCACTCATAGGTGATACCACGCGGCACGGTCTCGTTGATGATGCGTTCCAGCGCCGCCTGGGCCTGGCCCGAGCTGTAGCCCGGCGCCGCGCCGCCATTGATGTCCGCCGCCGGAAAGGCGTTATAACGCATGGCGCGATCGGGCCCGTAGCTGTTGCGCACTTCGAGCAGTGAGCCGAGCGGCACCATCTCGCCGTCCTTGTTGCGGGTCTTGAGGGCGACGATGTCTTCAGCGTTGAGGCGAAACTGTGAGTCGGCCTGCACGACCACTCGGTAAGTTTTGCCGAACTGATTGAAGTCGTTCACGTAATAAGACCCGAGGTAGATCTGCAGGGTCGCGAACACATCGTTCAGATCGACCCCGAGGCGCTTGGCCTTGGCGCGGTCGACATCCACAAAGAGCTGCGGCACGTTGATCTGATAGCTGGAAAATACACCGGCCAGTTCCGGCGCCTGCCAGGCTTTCATGAGCACCGCCTGCAGAGAATCATAGAGCTGCTGGTCACCAAGACCGGCGCGGTCCTCCAATTGCAGTTTGAAGCCGCCGATCGCGCCGAGGCCATCGACCGCCGGCGCTGGAAACACCGCGATGAAGGCGTCCTCGATCTGCGCCAGCTCCTGATTCATTTTCATCGCGATGGCATTGGCCGACAGCTCGGGCGATTTGCGTTTGTCGAACGAATCGAGGTTGAAGAACACCAGGCCCGAATTCGGCGAGATGGTAAAACCGTTGATGGACAGGCCCGGGAAGGCATTGTTGTCGATGGTGCCGGGGGTCTTGAGTGCGATGTCGGTGACGCGCTTCAGGACTTCATCGGTACGGTCAATGGAGGCGCCGTCCGGCAGTTGCACCATCGCAATCAGATATTGTTTGTCCTGGGTCGGAATGAAGCCCGAGGGGATGCTCTGAAAGCCGAAATAAGTCAGGCCCAGCAGCCCGAGATACACCACCAATATCACCAGCTTGAAGTTCAGGATGCGCCGCACGGTGCGCACATAACCGCGCGCGGCCACGCGGAATACCGCATCGAAGCCGCGAAACAGCCAACCGAACAGAGCATCGATGACGCGCGTGACGCGGTCTGGCGGCGCGTCGTGGGCACGCAGCAAGGTAGCCGCGAGGGCCGGCGACAGGGTCAGGGAACTGAATGCCGAAATCACCGTGGAGATGGCAATGGTGAGGGCAAACTGGCGATAGAACTGCCCGGTCAGGCCGCTGATAAAGGCGATCGGCACGAACACCGCACATAGGGTCAGCGCGATGGTAATGATCGGGCCACTCACTTCATCCATGGCACGATGGGTGGCGGCCTTGGCGTCGAGGCCAAGCTCGATATTACGCTCGACGTTCTCCACCACCACGATGGCGTCGTCGACCACGATGCCGATCGCAAGCACCAGGCCGAACAGGGTCAGAGTATTGATGGAAAACCCCGCCAGCAGCATCACGGCGAAAGTACCGATGATCGAGACCGGCACCGCCATCAGCGGAATAATCGACGCGCGCCACGTCTTCAGGAACAGGATCACCACCAACAGCACCATCAGCACGGCTTCGAGCAGGGTGGTCACCACCGCCTTGATCGACTGCTGCACAAAACGCGTCGGGTCGTAGACGATGCGATAGTCGACACCCTGCGGAAAATAAGCCTTGGCCGCTTCTATCGAAGCGCGCACGCTGTCCGACAGGGCGATGGCATTGGAGCCTGGCGCCTGGAACACGCCGATGGCGACCGACGGCTGGTTATTGGCGCGGCTGCGCAGGTTGTAATCACTGGCACCGAGTTCGATGCGCGCGACATCGCGCAAACGCAGCAGCCCGCCGTCCGGGGCGGTGGCGACGATGATGTCGCCAAACTCCTGCACCGTGGTCAGGCGCCCCAGGGTGTTGACCGACAACTGAAACTCGGTCTTTTCGATGACGGGCGGCGCGCCGACCACGCCGGCCGCGACTTGCTGGTTCTGCTCGCGGATGGCGACCACCACATCGGCCGGCGTGAGTTTGCGCGCGGCGAGCTTGTGCGGGTCGAGCCAGATGCGCATGGCGTAGTCACCCGCGCCGAACACAATCACTTCGCCCATGCCTTGCAGACGACGCCAGTCGTCCTTGATGTTCAGCACCGCGTAATTGCGCAGATACAGTTCGTCGTAACGACCGTCGGTCGAGACCAGGTTAACGACCAGGGTCAGATTGGGCGACTGCTTCTGAGTGGTGACGCCGATCTGGCGCACTTCATTGGGCAACCGTGGCAGTGCACGCTGCACGCGGTTCTGCACCTGGTTTTCAGCGAGATCAGGATCGGTGCCGACCTTGAAGGTCACTCGCAACTGCAGCGCGCCGTCAGTGGTGGCCATCGACGACATGTAGAGCATGTTCTCGATGCCGTTGATCTGTTCTTCCAGCGGCGCGGCGACGGTCTCGGCAATGACCTTCGGGTTGGCGCCGGGGTACATGGCGCTGACCACGATCGACGGTGGCACCACGTTCGGGTATTCCGACACCGGCAGAAACGGGATGGCGATCAGGCCGGCCAGGAATACCAGCGTCGACAAAACGCCCGCCAGGATCGGGCGATCGATAAACGCACGCGAAACATTCATGCGTTCAAGTCCCGGCCGGAGCGGAAGCCGGCGCTGCGGCCGTCTCCTCCATCGGCACCGTGCTCGGGGTCACCGGAGTCCCCGGACGCACGCGTTGCAGACCGTTGACCACGATGACCTCGCCCACTTCGAGGCCGCTTTCGACGATGCGCAGAGAGCCAACCTTGCGCCCGATCTGCACCTCGCGATAGGCAGCAACCTTGTCGTCGCCCACCACCAGCACGAAACGTTTGCTCTGATCGGTGCCAATCGCACGGTCGGCGACCAGCACCACACGGCGCACGCCGGTCGCGGCCTCCAGCCGCACACGGGCGAACAGGCCCGGTGTAAAACGTCGGTCGGCGTTGTCGAGCAAGGCACGCATGCGCACCGTGCCGCTGGAGGCATCGATATTGTTGTCGACGAACTGCAATTTGGCCTGGTGCGGAAAGCCGCTCTCGTCGATCAATCCGACGCCTACCGGCAGGGACTGGCCGCGGGTCGGCGCGATGTATTTTAAAAAGGCGCGCTCGTCGGCTTCAAAAGATACATAGATCGGATCGACCGATACCAGCGTGGTCAACACCGGCGAATCAGGATTCTCGCCTTGCACCAGGTTGCCGACCGTGACTTCGTCTTTGCCGACACGCCCGCTGATCGGCGCCGTCACGCGTGTGAAACCCAGACTCAGGCGCGCATTGGCGAGCGTGGCGCGGTTGGCGGCGCGCGACGCGTCGAAACTCTTGACCGCCGCCAGCGCCGCATCAAACTCACGACGGCTGGTGGCATTGGTCGCCAGCATCTGCTCCTGGCGTTTGGCTTCGAGCCTGGCCAGATCGAGTTGGGCCGTGGTCGCGGCGAGGGCCGCCTCCGCCTCACTGACTTTGGCCTGAAACGGACGCGCGTCCAGTTCGAACAGCACCGTGCCCTGTTTGACCTCGGTGCCGGGCGCGAACAACACCTTGTCGAGATAGCCATTGACCCGCGCACGCACCTTGACCGCCTGGGTGGCCTCGATGCGCCCCGGAAACTCGTCGCTGTCCTGCACTTCGCGAGTCAGCGCGGCCGCCACACTGACCGGAGGCGGAGCCGCAGCCGGACCCGCCGCGGCCGGCGGTGGCGCTGGAGGTTGGCAGGCGGACAGAAACAGAACAATGGACAGCGGAGCCGCGACGGTCACGCGGCGCAAAAATGGGAGCATCGGGGCAATCCGGGCTTAAAACTTGGTCGGCCTATGATATTGGCCCACGCCGCCTAAACATACCCACGAATTTGCTATCTCGCGGGCGATTTGGCCAACACGTCTGCGTTGCCCCATCCAGGTGCGGATTTCTTCGCACATGCGTGTCGGGGTCGGGGGGGCGTGTTGGTCTGAATGTGCGAATAAATTCGCACCTACACGGGCGGCTTCACATCCAGCACCAGTTTTCCCATGTGATCGCTGGCTTCCATCATGCGATGGGCATAGGCGGCCGCGGTCAGCGGGAAATGGGCGTGGATATGGGTGGTGAGCTGGCCGCTCGCGAGCAACGGCCAAAAGTCCTGTTCGACCGCGCGCGCGATGGCGGCTTTCCGCTCTACCGGCTGCGGGCGCAGGGTCGAGCCGGTGATGGTGAGGCGCTTGGGCAGCAGATAGGCGAAGTTGACTTCGGTCGTCGCCCCCATGAGGAAAGCGATCATCGCGTAACGGCCGTCATTGCCGAGCAGGCGCAGATTCTTCATCACATAGGGGCCGGCGACCATATCCAGCACCACATCCACGCCCTGCGGTCTGGTCAGCTCCTTGACCGTGGCCTCCCAATCA
>CAMCBY010000239.1 GCA_945873015.1 Klebsiella pneumoniae | reverse complement strand
GCACGCAGTGATAAAGACAGGCGGTAAACAATACCGCGTCAGCGCCGGCGACAAACTCAACGTCGAGACCCTGCCGGTCGAGGCTGGGGGCGACGTCGCATTTGATCAGGTCCTGATGTTGTCCGATGGCGACAATATCGAAATAGGCGCCCCGTTCCTGGCCGGCGTTACGGTCACCGCCAAAGTCGTCGAGCACGGCCGGGGCGATAAGATCCGTATCGTCAAGTTCAAGCGCCGTAAGCACTACAAGCGTCAGGCGGGACATCGACAGAACTACACGCGGGTGGAAATCACCGGCGTAGCGCGAGGCTAAGCAGCAATGGCTCACAAAAAAGCAGGCGGCAGTACCCGTAACGGCCGCGATTCAGAATCAAAGCGTCTCGGCGTCAAGATCTTTGGCGGCCAGGCCGCGCGAGCAGGCAACATCATCGTGCGTCAGCGCGGTACGCATTTCCATGCCGGCAGCAATGTGGGTATCGGCCGCGACCACACGCTGTTCGCGCTCACCGATGGTGCCGTTCGTTTTGACCGCAAGGGTCCGCATGAGCGCCGCTTCGTGAGTATCGTAGCTGCCGAATAAACGTCACGGCCCCGTGCGTGGCGCAAGGAACCCCGTCGATGACGGGGTTTTTTGTTTAGGGCCGCGCAATAGCAGCGAACCACGTCCATGAAATTTGTCGATGAAGCTTTGATAACCGTGCACGCCGGCAACGGCGGCGATGGCTGCCTGAGTTTTCGTCGAGAGAAATTTGTGCCGCGCGGCGGCCCGGATGGCGGCGACGGTGGAGATGGCGGCAGTGTCTATCTGGAAGTCGATTCGGGCCTGAACACGCTGGTCGATTTTCGCTTCAAGCGCTTGTTCCGCGCCGCCCACGGTCACGCGGGGCAGGGCACGGACCGGATAGGCAAGAGTGCCGACGACCTCGTCGTCCGCGTGCCGGAAGGTACGTTGGTCTACGACGCCGATACCGAGGAGTTGATCGGTGACCTGATCGGCCACGGCACGCGCCTGATGGTCGCGCGCGGAGGATTTCACGGCCTCGGCAATGCGCGTTTCAAGAGCAGTATCAATCGTGCTCCCCGTCGCACCACACCTGGCACGCCCGGCGAGGAACGCAATCTCAGACTTGAGCTCAAGCTGCTGGCCGATGTCGGCCTGTTAGGCTTACCTAACGCCGGCAAATCGACTTTGATTCGCGCCGTTTCCGCCGCGCGGCCCAAAGTGGCCGATTACCCGTTCACCACCCTGATTCCGAATCTTGGTGTGGTGCGCCTGGGCCTGGAACAGAGTTTTGTGATTGCCGATATTCCCGGCATCATCGAAGGCGCTGCCGAAGGAGCGGGTCTCGGACTACGCTTTCTAAAGCACCTCGAACGCACGCGTCTGCTGCTGCACCTGCTCGATATTTCCGGCTTTGATCCTGAGCGCGATCCGCTGGTCGATTTTGAAACCATCTCTGCCGAGCTTGAGGCTTTCGACGAACAACTGGCGACGCGGCCGCGCTGGGTGGTGTTGAATAAAATGGATGTCGTCGACGATTCGATAGCCGACGAATGTGAAGCGCGATTGCGCGAGCATGGCTGGGACGGCCCTGTGCATCGTATTTCTGCCGTCACCGGCCTCGGTTGTGACGAATTGATGTGGGCGATATTCCATTGGCTGCGCGCGCAGGCGGATGAAGCCGAAGACAGCGACGATCTCGACGACGAGGATGACGAGGACTACGAGCATGACGCAGGCGCCGATCACTGACGCGCAAGCTTTGCGTGACAGCGTTGCCCAAGCGCGGCGCTGGGTGGTGAAGATCGGCAGCGCGCTGGCCACCAACCAGGGCGTGGGGCTCAATCTGCCGGCCATCGAGGGCTGGGCCGAACAGATGGTCGAATTGCAAAACGCGGGCCGTCAGATTGTGGTGGTGACGTCGGGCGCGGTCGCAGAGGGCGCCGCGCGGCTGGGTTGGAAGCAGCGCCCGAGCGCTCTTCCGCAGTTGCAGGCAGCGGCCGCCATTGGCCAGATGGGGCTGGTGCGTGGCTGGGACCAGGCCTACGAGAAGTTCGGTAAACGCGCCGCACAGGTGCTGCTGACGCACGATGACCTTTCCGACCGTCAGCGTTACCTCAATTCCCGCAGCACGCTGTGGACCCTGCTCGAACTCGGTGTATTTCCCGTCATCAACGAAAACGACACCGTCGCGACTGAAGAAATCAGTCTCGGCGATAACGATACCCTGGCCGGTCTGGTCAGCAATCTTATTGAGGCCGACGTGCTGGTCATTCTGACTGATCAGCAAGGCATTATGACGGCCGATCCACGCACCGATCCGGACGCGCGTCTGATTGAACACGCGCCGGCCAATTCGGCGGAACTCGAGGCCGTAGCGGGCGGTGGCGGCGCCTGGGGACGCGGTGGTATGCGCACCAAGCTGCGCGCAGCGCGTCTGGCGGCGCGCTCCGCGACCACCACTATCATCGCTTCCGGCCATGCGCCCGATGTACTGCGCAATATCGCCGCTGGCCGTCAGGTCGGCACCTTGCTGTATTCAAACGATGAGAAGGTCAGCGCACGTAAGCAGTGGCTGGGTGGCACGATACGGGCACGCGGCAGTCTGCGTCTTGATCTCGGCGCCTGTCGTGCTCTGCTCGAGCAGGGCAAGAGTCTCTTGGCGGTCGGTGTGACCGCCGTCAACGGCGAGTTTTCGCGCGGTGAATTGGTGGTGCTTGAGGATCAGGCCGGTGTCGAAGTGGGCCGTGGTCTGGTCAATTATTCATCCGCCGAGTGCCGTCAGATTGCGGGCCTGACTTCGGACCAGATTGAAGCAGCACTCGGCTTCTGCCGTGAAGCGGAGCTGATACATCGCGACAACCTTCTGGCTGACAGTCGCGCCTGAACAAAAAAGCCGGCACTCGGCCGGCTTTTTTCGCAAAGGCCGCGAGTTACCTCACGCCATCGCCTTGATACGGGCATTCAGGCGCGCCTTGTGACGAGCGGCCTTGTGCTTGTGAATGATGTCGGTTCCGGCCATACGGTCGATGGTCGGCACTGCTTTGCCATAGGCGGCAGCGGCAGCGGATTTGTCACCGGACTCGATAGCCTTGATGACTTGTTTGATGCGGGTACGCAGCAGGGAGCGGCGGCTGGCGTTGTGCTGGCGACGCTTCTCTGACTGTCGTGCGCGCTTTCGCGCTTGAGCGGAATTTGCCAAGGACCTGATCTCCGTACGGCTGGGCTTGAGAGCGCGGCACTATGCTGTTTCGAGCAGGGATTGTCAATCCTATTACTCTGCTTCGAGTGTGGCTCCGGGTGCGTATAATCGCGCACTCCTGGCCGCAGGGCCGACACCACGGGAACCGACTCTGAGCTCGAATCTGCTGCGCTCGACCGCGCTGGTCGGTCAGATGACTCTGGTGTCGCGGATCCTGGGCTTCGTGCGCGACATGATAGTTGCGCGTGCCTTCGGTGCCGGCGTGGCCGCCGACGCTTTTTTCGTTGCCTTCAAGATCCCCAACCTGTTCCGCCGTTTGTTTGCCGAGGGCGCGTTTTCCCAGGCCTTTGTGCCGGTCTTGAGCGAGTGTCGCGAAAAGGACGGTGAGCAGGCGGTGCGCCATCTGGTCGACGCCGCCTCTGGCACCTTGGCTGTCGTGGTGCTCGGCGTCGTGACCTTGGGTGTGGTTGCGGCGCCGATATTCGTGTTGCTGTTCGCGCCAGGTTTCGTGCACGAAACGGCCAAGCTCGATCTGTCAGCCAGCCTGTTACGTATCACCTTTCCCTATCTGTTGTTCATTTCGCTGAGCGGCCTGGCCGGCTCGGTGTCGAATGTCTATGGGCGCTTCGGCATCCCGGCC
The DNA here is from genome assembly GCA_945873015.1 of Klebsiella pneumoniae. Classification (GTDB taxonomy): domain Bacteria; phylum Pseudomonadota; class Gammaproteobacteria; genus JADJYF01. Next base: position 2,721 of record CAMCBY010000239.1, on the reverse strand, counting down.
TTGAGTCCGGTGATGCTGAACATCTCGCTCATCGTCGGCGCCGTATGGCTCGCGCCCTACCTCGACGAGCCAGTGATGGGACTCGCGATCGGCGTCATCGCAGGCGGCATCACGCAACTCGCGATGCAGTATGCGGGCTTATGGCGGCTCGGTTTTCGTTTGCGCCCGCGGGTGACCTTTCGCGACCCGGGAGTGCGCAAGATCCTGCGCCTCATGGGGCCGGCAATCTTTGGCGTATCGGTCGCCCAGATCAACATGATGCTGGATACCATCCTGGCGTCGTTTTTGGTGACCGGTAGTATTTCCTGGCTGTATTACGCTGATCGGCTCTGCGAGTTTCCGCTCGGTGTATTCGGATTGGCGCTCAGCACGGTTATCCTGCCGGCGCTGTCCAAGCGCCACAGCGAGGGCAGTCCCGAAGCTTTTGCCGGCACCCTCGATTGGGGCCTGCGCTGGGTATTTCTGATTGGGACGCCGTCGGCCGTGGCTTTGGCGGTACTGTCGGTGCCACTGCTGAGCACTTTGTTCCAGTATGGCGAAATGGACCACCACGATGTCCTGATGGCGTCGCAGGCCCTGGTCGCCTTGGCCCTGGGGCTGTTGCCATTCATTCTGGTCAAGGTCCTCGCACCGGCCTTCTACGCCCGCCAGGACACCCGCACACCGGTGCGCATCGGCATCATCGCGCTGATCTCGTCGAGTGTCATGAACGTAATACTGGTGTTTCCACTCGCTCATGGAGGTTTGGCGCTGGCGACTTCGCTTGGCGCCTACATTAATTCGTGGCTGCTGTATTCGACTCTTCGCCGCGCCGGAATTTATCGCGCCGGGCAGGCGTGGCGCGGCTATCTGCTGCGGGTTGTTTTCGCCAGCGTCACGATGGGGGCGGTGCTGTGGTACTGCGTCACTCCTCTGGACCAATGGCAGTCATGGACCATGGCTGCGCGCGCTGTACGACTGACACTCGCGATCGGGGCCGGCACGGCGGTCTACTTCGGTTGCCTGTGGTTATGCGGAATACGTTTTCGCGATATGGCTGCGCGAGAGCTCGTCGTATAATGTTGCTGTCTCAAGCGCGGTCCCCACGCAAGGTTTCAGCCTGTCGCCCATGCAACTGATCCGCGGAATACACAATATCCGGCCCGAGCATTTCGGCTGCGTGGCAACCATCGGCAATTTCGATGGTGTGCACCTCGGTCACTGCGAAATCATCAAGCGTTTGAAACGCCTCGGCGCGGCCCATGGCGTGCCGACCATGGTGGTATTGTTCGAGCCGCAGCCGGCGGAATTTTTTGACCGCGGCCGGGTGCCGGCGCGTCTCACGCGGCTACGAGAGAAGTTCCACCTGCTGGCCGCGCGCGGCATCGATCGCCTGCTGGTATTGCGCTTCACCAAAGAACTCGCGGCGATGCCGCCGGAACAATTCGTAGGTGACTTGCTGGTCGCCAAACTCGGCATCCAGGCGTTGATCATCGGAGACGATTTCCGCTTTGGCAGTGGTCGTGGTGGCGATTTCAGCCTGTTGCAGGACTTGGCCGACCGCCATCACTTTGCGATGGAACAGACCGTACCCTTTCTGTTCATCGGCAAACGCATCAGCAGCACCTACATTCGAGATCTATTGCGCCAGGGCTATTACCACGAAGCGACGCGTATGCTTGGCCACTCTTATATGATTGAGGGTCGGGTGGTGCACGGTCACAAGCGCGGGCGGGAGTGGGGGTTTCCAACCATCAATCTTGACCTGCATCGACGCAAGAGCCCGATCACGGGCATCTTCGCGGTCAAAGTTCACGGTCTTGCGGCGCAGCCTTTGCCGGGCGTCGGTTATGTCGGATCGCGTCCCACCATCGATGACCCGCGCTTTGTGCTGGAGGTACACCTGTTCGACTACAACGACGAATGTTACGGCCAATACGTCGGTATCGAGTTCGTCGACAAGATTCGCGACGACATCAAGTTCGAGTCTTTTGCGGCAATGGCCGAACAGATTGGACGCGATTGTGAATCAGCGCGCGGGATCCTGGCCGTTGCAAACGGATAAGCCGGCGTTGCTGCCGTGGCTCGCGCTGGCTCTGGTAGTGTGCGTGCTCGACCAACTGACCAAACTCGCGGCCAGCGCGCAACTGGTCTACGGCATTCCTCATGCTGTCATGCCAGGCTTCAATCTCACTTTGTTGCACAACACCGGCGCCGCCTTCAGCATGCTGCACGATGCGGGCGGCTGGCAGCGCTGGTTTTTCTCCTGCATCGCGCTGGTGGTGACCGTTGGCCTGTGCTGGTGGCTGGCGCGCATGGATCGCTCTGACCGCCTCGAAGTCGCGGCGCTGGTACTCATTCTCGGCGGTGCGGTGGGCAATCTTGTCGATCGTATGCGGCTTGGTTACGTGGTGGACTTCATCCAGGTCTACTACCAGCAGTACTCATTTCCGGCTTTCAATATTGCGGATTCCGCAATTTCCGTGGGGGCATTCTTGCTGCTGGTGCGCAGTGTCGGCATTGGCGCACCAAAACCGGCACGCAGTTGACGCAGATTCCGTTCTGCCTTCCTGTGACGCGCGCGTATAATGCCGCGAATTCTTAGCTCTTCAAGGTCTGCGCAATAATGCAAATTCATCTGGCCAATCCGCGCGGCTTCTGCGCTGGCGTCGATCGCGCCATCGGCATCGTCGAACGTGCACTCGAACTGTTCGGCGCGCCGGTCTACGTGCGTCACGAAGT
>CAMCBY010000238.1 GCA_945873015.1 Klebsiella pneumoniae | reverse complement strand
GACCGCCACAGCGTGGTACAACTCGCCCGCTTACCAGGCCGCTATCCCGGCCCGCACCGAAGGCATGGACAGCGTGTTCATCCTCGGCGGCGAATAAGTCGACAGGTCAACGCCGGTATGCCGCTCGATCCTCAATGTCAGGCCCTGGTTGATGCCGCGGCGCGCAGCGGCTCGGCCTTCGATACCAATGAGCCGCGCCTCGCGCGGCTCGCTTACGACGCCGGCACGCTGCTCTATCGTCACGAGGCGCCGCCTCTGGAGAGCGTCACCAACAGCGTATTTGCCGGACCCGAGGGCGAGGTCAAAGTACGCATCTACCGACCGGTTGAAACGAGTACACCGGCGCCGGCGCTGGTGTATTTCCACGGCGGCGGCTGGGTGGTCGGTAATCTCTCCTCACATGATCACCTGTGCCGCTTCCTCGCTGCCAAGTCCGGTGTGGTGGTGATTGCGGTCGATTACCGACTCGCCCCCGAACACAAATTCCCGGCCGCCTTTGAGGACTGCCTGGCCGCCGTGCGCTGGGTCGCGGCGAGCGCCGCCGAGTTGGGCATCGACGCCAAACGCCTCGCGGTCGGTGGCGACTCTGCCGGCGGCAGCCTCGCCGCCGCCGCTGCGCTGGCAGTACGCGACGAAGGCTGGCCAATGCTGCGCCTGCAATTGCTGCTCTATCCGTCCACCAATTTCACCGCTGATACGCCCTCCATGCGTGACAACGGCGAGGGCTATCTGCTGACCCGCGCCGCGATGGAACAATTCATCGACTGGTATCTGCCGTCGCGTATTGCGCGCACCGACCCGCGCGCCTCTCCGCAACTGGCACCCGAGCACTCCGGTCTGCCGCCGGCCTGCATACTCAGCGCCGAATACGATCCGCTGCGTGACGAAGCGCACGTTTACGCCGACACCCTGGAACGCGCCGGTGTGGCGGTCGAGCGCAAATGTTACGGCGGCATGGTGCACGGCTTCATGCGTATGGGCGGACGCATCGGCATGGCGCTGACCGCGCTGGATGACGCTGCGGCAGCGCTCAAACGAGCCGTGTAGGTGCGAATTTATTCGCACATTCAGTCGCCCCGCACACCGAGGGGAATACCCGCGTGAACAACTCCGTTGCAGACAAAGGCCGCGTCATCATCATCGGTGGCTCGATGGCGGGATTGTTTGCCGCCGTGACCTTACGCAGCCTCGGCTGGCAGGCGCATATCTACGAGCGCGCCGGCGAAGCACTCGCCAATCGTGGCGCCGGCATCGCCACCCACGATGAACTGTATGACGCGGTGCGCGGTGCCGGCATCGATCTGCGTGAGGAAATGGGCGTGCGCTCCAAGGGCCGCATCATGTTCGATAGCGCCGGCGGCCTGCTCGGCACTTACGATCTGCCGCAGATCATGACCTCGTGGGGGCTCATCTATCGTTTCCTGCGCGCACAGGTCGATGACAGCCACTATCACAACGGCCACACCCTGTGCGGCATCGAACAGCATGGCGAGCAGGTGGTCGCGGTGTTCGACAATGGCGCGCGTATCGAAGGCGATTGGCTGCTCGGTGCCGACGGCACGCGCTCGACGGTGCGGGCTATCGTCGCGCCCGACACCGTCGCCCAGTACTGTGGTTATTTCGGCTGGCGCGGTCTCATCGACGAAGCGCTGGTGCCGGCCGCGGTGCTCACGCAGCTCGATCAGCGCATGGCGTTTGCAATGGCGCCGGGTGGGCACTGGCTGGGGTATCTGGTCGCCGGCCCCAACGACGCGCTCGACGCCGGCCGACGCTGGTACAACTGGGGCTGGTATCGCACCGCCGATGAAGCAAGCTTGCGCGACCATCTGACCGATGCCAGCGGCCATTATCATGAGGCGGGCATCCCGCACGACCTGATTCGCGCCGAATTGATTGCGGCCATGCGCGCCGAGGCCCATGCCTGTCTGCCGCCGCAGGTGCAGGCCGTGATCGATGCCACCGAACGGCCGTTTCTGCAGGGTATGTACGATTTCTGTACGCCGCGTTTTCTGCACGGGCGTGTCGCCCTGCTCGGCGACGCCGCCGCGACCGCGCGCCCGCACTGCGGCATGGGCGTGTCGAAAGCGGCGGTCGATGCAGCGACGTTTGCGCAGGCCTTGAATGAGGGCAGTGCGGCGCTCGCCGCATGGCAGGAAACACGTGTCGCCTATGGTCGCCAGACGGTTGAATGGAGTCGCGACCTCGGCAGCTACATCGGCCCGCCCAGCGACGACGCCGTGCGCCGCGCCAAAGCCGTGCACCATCAACGCCCCGAAGTGTTGCTCGGCGCGACCGCGGCCAGTGACTATCAGCGTTTTATGTATCGCTGAAGACATCAGATCGAACGCTTTTCGCGCCGACTGACGCAGCTATACTCGGAGCTCTGAACTCCACCCACCTTTCCAATTTTCAGCTCGGGAGATGTATGCCATGGCAAATGTGGAACTCACAGCAGCCGACGGTTTTAAACTCGGCGCCTATGTGGCCCAACCCAAAGGCGAGGCCAAGGGTGGCGTGGTCGTCATCCAGGAGATCTTCGGCGTCAACCATCACATCCGTGGCGTAGCCGATGGTTATGCGGCGGCCGGTTATGTCGCCATCGCCCCGCAGATCTTCGACCGCGTCGAACGCAACGTCGAACTCGGTTACACCGAACAACCCGATTTCGATAAGGGTCTGCGTATCGCGTTTCATGATCTGAAGATAGCCGACACCTTGCTCGACCTGCAGGCTGCGGTTGATTACGCAGCAAAGTCCGGCCCCGTGGGTGTGGTCGGTTATTGTTTCGGCGGCTTGCTGACCTGGTTGTCAGCCTGCGAACTGGACAAGGTCGCAGTGGCCTCCAGCTACTACGGCGGCGGCACCGCCAAGGAAGCCCAGCGCCGGCCGCGCTGCCCGGTGATGATGCATTTCGGCGAGAAGGACAAACACATTCCCTTGAGCGAAGTCGAGACCATCCGTCGCGCGCAGCCCGATGCACAGGTCTTTGTCTACGACGCCGACCACGGCTTCAACTGCGACGAACGCGGCAGCTACGACGCAACCAGTGCCTCCATTGCTCTCGATCGCACTCTCAATTTTTTCGAGAAAAACATGGGATTTGATCCCGACTCAACGGTGGTGATGCCACGCTGAGAGGCGGCGTTTGCTCAGAGGCGACGTTTAATGTGCGAATGAATTCGCACCGACAGGACACGCTGTAGGTGCGATTTCAATCGCACATTCAAAACGCGCATGGGGGGACGGGAATGCCCTGGAATGTGCGAATGAATTCGCACCTACAGCGGCGCGCGCAGAAAGCGGAACGTCAGCGGATAACGGAAGCGGTGCCCGGCACGCGCCTGCACCGCCGCTTCGATGGTCATCACCAGCTGGAACAGCAGCACCAGCGGTAGCATCAACAGGCCGATGAGCGCCAGGCTCAAGGTGAAGGCTATCAACAGATAGACCAGAATCGAGAGCTGAAAATTGAGCGCCTCGCGGCCATGCTCCTCGACAAAGGCCGAGGTCGGGCGGCCGCGCAGCCAGGCCACCGACATCACCAGCAGGTGCACGAGGGGCAAAGGGTAGGCCAGCAGTCCGAACAGATGGCCGCGGAGCGCGAGGCTGCGCTCATGCGCCTCGACCACCGCCTGTTCACGCGGCGGCGGCGGATTACCGATCAGCGTCAGTACCCCAACCACCGCCGCAATCCAGCCGGCCAACAGCATGAATACACCAAAGGTCACGCCGACGCTGTGGTCGCCCATGCCGTCCTTGACCGTGACTTCCGCTTTGTCGAGCGCGGCGCCGTCGTCGCGCTGCGCAGCGATGCTGGCGTCGAGCACGATGCGACCGTCGGCAGGCGCCATAAATTTCGCGAAGTCGTAATGCAGGCTGAGCTGGCCGTTGCCGGCCTTGGCGATACGTACATCACCCGAACGCGCGCCTGCGGCTTCGGTATTGCGGGTTTCTTCCAGCAGCACATGGCCCGCGCTGTCACGCACTCGCAGCGTGGCCGGCACCGCCAGAACTTGCCCGGCGGCGGGTTTATCGAGCGCCTTCAAACTCACCAGCAGCGCCACACGTGCATAACGCCCGGGCTCGACTTGCACGGTGACCGCCCCGAGCGGCGCCTGCGCCGACAGCGCCAGCACGCGGGTCGGATTGCCGTGCCAGGTATGCCAGGCGGCCGTGCCGAGCGGCGCACAACTGCCGAGCAGACAGGCAATACCAAGGACGGCGGCGAGCAGGGCTTTTCGATTCATGGCGGGCTGGCGAGATACATGGCGCGGCATTGTAGGGGATAAGTCCGTCACACGGCGGGCATGCGGTCGACGCGCGGCGGGCAATCGCGCATCATTTGCCGCCCATGGCGAGGTGTGCGACACGCCGCGCCGGGATCATCGTCCACCGCAGACAAGGATTGCCGTGAAACTTCGCCGTTGCCCGACATCATGAGCCAATCTTCCCCTTCGTCCCGCGGTGCGCGCGGTTGGCTCGATCGCAATGTCTTGGCGCTTGGGCGCGAGATGCGTTTGTCCTATCTGCCGCCGCTCATGGTCTACGTCGCGGCGGGTATCTCCGGCCTGACCGGCATCGTTGGCATGTTTTTCGTCAAGAGTTATCTCGGCCTGTCGGCCGAGTTTCTCGCCGCGCTCGGCTTCTGGGCCGGCCTGCCGTGGGCGCTCAAGATGCCACTCGGCCATCTGGTCGATTTGATGTGGAAATGGAAGGGTCTGCTGGTGGTATTGGGCGCGAGCCTCATCGCCACCAGTCTCGCCATCATGATCGGTCTGCTCGCCTCACCCGACGCGATGCGTGCCGTAATGCCGGCCGAGGCCTGGTATGTGCTGACTGCGCTGCTGGCACCGATAGGTTATGTGATTCAGGACGTGGTGGCCGATGCCATGACGGTCGAAGCGGTGCCACGTATCGATGCCGATGGTCAGGCCATCCCGGCCGAGCAACGCACGCTCATGCACACCACCATGCAGACCTTGGGCCGCGTCGCGATCATCGGCGGCGGCGTGCTGGTCTCGCTGGTCAATGTGGTGTTGCTGGCGGGCGTCGAAAGTCTGCCGGCCGATGGCAAACTCGCCGCCTATCTGCGCATCTATCAATACGCGATGCTGATCCCGGTGGTGTCGGTGCTGGGTGTGGCGCTGGCCGGCCGCATCCGCCGCCGCGACGTGCAACGTTTGAGCGTGCGCGGCTACAGCGCGCAGCAGATAGAAAATCTCATGAGCGTGCATGGCGAAAAGCCCAGTGTGAACTGGACGATTCTGCTCGGCGGCCTGGTGTTCGCCTGTGTCTCGCTGGCGGTTGGGCTGGGCGGCGTGGCGGGCGGACAGGAGATCGTCTTCGGCGCCTCACTCACCATCGTGCTGTTTCTCATGTGGCGCCTGCTCGGCGCGCTCGAGCCGGAAGCGCGCGCGACCCTGGTCGGCACCGCGCTGGTGATTTTTGTATTCCGCGCCATGCCTGGTCCGGGCCCCGGCTCGACCTGGTGGATGATCGATCATCTGCATTTCGACGAATCATTTCTGGCGCGGCTGTCGGCCATCGCCAGTGTGCTGACGCTGGCCGGCCTGTTCCTGTTCCGGCGCTTGATGGCCGAGAGACCCATCACCAGCATCGTTGCGTTTCTGACCATCGCCGGCACGCTGTTATCGCTGCCGGTGCTCGGCATGTATCACGGTCTGCATGTGTGGACCGCCGCCCATACCGGCGGTGTGGTCGATGCACGTTTTATTGCGCTCATCGATACCGCACTCGAATCACCGCTCGGCCAGATCTCGATGGTACCGATGCTGGCCTGGATCGCGCGCTCCGCGCCGGACAATCTCAAAGCCACTTATTTTGCGGTGATGGCGTCGTTCACCAATCTTGCGCTGTCGGCTTCACAACTCGGCACAAAATATCTCAATCAGATTTTTGAAGTGACGCGTGAGGTCGTTGACCCCAAGACCCATGCCGTCACCGTGCCGGCCGATTACAGCCAGCTCGGCGACTTGTTGTTGACCTGCACGGTACTCGGGCTGGTGGTGCCGCTGGCGACCATTGTGCTGGTGCGCGCGCTGGCCTTGCGCAGTGCGTGAGGCGGGCTGACCAAGGTTAGCGCGTGCCGCCCGCTGACGGAGCGCTAGAATCTCCGCACGGCGCTGACGCCGCCTGGCCCGACTTCCAGCTCAGCAGGAGTTTCAGCGTGATGTTTGACGACACTCTGCCCTATGCCTCGCGCCGCGCACCGGTGATGGCCGATAACCTGGTCGCGACCTCGCAACCACTCGCTGCGCAGGCCGGCCTCGAGATGCTCTATCGCGGTGGCAATGCCGTCGATGCGGCGCTCGCCGCCGCAATTACGCTGACCGTTGTCGAGCCGACCAGTAACGGACTCGGCTCCGATGCGTTTGCCTTGTTGTGGGATGGCAGTCAGTTGCTGGGCATCAACGGCTCCGGGCGTGCGCCCGCCGCCTGGACGCTGGAGCGTTTTGCGGGTTTGCCGGCCATGCCGCGTCTCGGTTGGGATGCGGTGACCGTGCCGGGTGCGGTCAGCGTGTGGGTGGAACTCTCGCAGCGTTATGGCAAACGGCCGTTTGCCGAGTTGTTCGACACCGCCATCCATTATGCCGAGCAGGGTTATGCGGTCGGGCCGGT
>CAMCBY010000237.1 GCA_945873015.1 Klebsiella pneumoniae | reverse complement strand
AGACGACACTTCATGACTGGCGTCGGCGCAGGTGCGGCGATGCTGACTTTGCGCGCACAGGCCGAGAGTCTGGTGCCACAACCGGCACCCGCCATGCGCAGCCGCGCGATAGCGAGCAGCGGCGAGCGTCTACCCGTCATCGGTATGGGCACCTCGGGCACCTTTGATGTGGGTGCTGACGCTGCGGCCCGCGCGCCACTCATTGAAGTGACGCGATTATTGCTCGAAACGCCAAACTCGCTTATCGATACCGCGCCGAGTTATGGGCGTGCCGAGGCCGTGAGCGGTGACATCCTTGGTGAGCAGGCCCGGCGCAGACAGGCTTTCCTCGCCACCAAAATTTCAGCGCCTGCCGGCCCGGCGGCGCAAGCCCAGTGGCGACAATCGCAGCAGTATTTGCGTAGCGACACGGTCGACCTGTTGCAGATTCATAATCTGGTCGACTGGCAAAACAACCTGGCGTTTCTGCGCGAACTGAAAGCATCGGGTCAGGTGCGATATATCGGCGTCACCCATTATCTCGATCACGCCCACGACACGCTGGCAGATATCGTAGCCGCGCAGGTAATCGACCTCATACAAATCAACTTGTCGGTGGTGTCGCGCGGCGCTGAGCGCCGTCTGCTGCCCCTGTGTCAGAGCCGTGGCGTGGCGGTGATCATCAACCGCGCTTTTGAAGATGGTCGGTTGTTTGGCTTGGTAAGAGACCGGCCGATGCCGACCTGGGCCGACGAAATTGACTGTGTTTCCTGGGCGCAGTTGTTTCTGAAATTTGTGATTGCTCATCCGGCTGTGACGGTGGTGATCCCGGCGACCTCCAAACCCAAGAACATGCGCGACAATCTCGCCGCCGGCACGGGCACCCTGCCTGATACGAAGCAGCGCGAACGTATCGCCGCCTTGTTCAACTGAAGCGTTGGTCAGCGTGTACGCGCGGCTCGCCGAGCGGATGACTGTTTATGTTTGCCGCGCGGTCGGTGCGCAACGCGGCGAGTGGGCGGCAGTGTGCAGCGGTTTTTTGCTGTTCTTTTGTCTGTTCGCGGCCTATTTCATGTTGCGCCCGGTGCGCGAGACCATGGGCATCACAGCGGGCGTCGAACATCTGCAATGGCTGTTCAGCGCGACCTTCGTGGTGATGCTGGCGGCGGTGCCGGTGTTCGGCGCGCTGAGTGCGCGGGTGCAGCGCGCGCGACTCCTGCCGTGGGTATACGGGTTCTTTATCGTCAACCTGCTGGCCTTCGCCGGCAGCTTTGCACAGGACGCCGCCAACGTCTGGCTGGCGCGATTGTTCTACGTCTGGATCTCGGTGTTCAACCTGTTCGCGGTGTCGCTGGCGTGGAGTCTGCTGGCCGACATGCTGCGTGCGGATCAGGCTAAACGCGTGTTTGCGCCGATCGCCGCGGGTGCCAGCGTGGGTGGCCTGGTGGGTCCGCTGGTGGGTGCAATACTGGTTGGGCATATCGGCCTTGCTGGCCTCATGTTGCTCGCGGCGGCCTTGTTGGGCGCCAGTCTCGGCGCAGTGCGACGTTTGCTGGCCTGGCGCGCGGGGCAGGGTGACGGACTCGCGCTGACGCACGACTCGCCGCGCCGCGCGATGGGCGGCTCGGTATTCGCCGGATTACTGCTGTTGGTGCGCTCGCCTTTTCTGCTGGGTATCTCACTGTTCGTGGTGTTGCTGTCGACAACCGCCACGTTTCTCTATTTCGAGCAGGCCAGGGTGGTCGCGGCGAGCTTTCCCGACTCCGTGCGTCAGACACAAGTATTCGGGCTGCTCGATGCTGTCGTGCAGGCGCTGACACTCGCGACACAAGTCTTTGTCACTGGCCGCATCGCCGCACGGTATGGCGTGGCTGCGCTGTTAACGGCAGTACCGGTGGTCGTTTCTCTCGGGCTGCTCGCACTCGCGTGCGCGCCTGGTTTTGCCGTCCTGGCAACTGTGATGGTGTTGCGACGCGTCGGCGAGTACGCACTGGTCAGACCCGGCCGCGAGATGCTTTTCACGCATCTCAGTACCGAGACCAAATACAAAGCCAAAACCGTCATCGACACCGCCGTTTACCGCGGTGCCGATGCGATGGGTGCCTGGCTCAAAACCGGCATCGATGCGCTCGGTGCCGGCGCGTGGCTGGTGGCATTGACCGGCGCAGTCGTCGCCTCGTTGTGGGCGGCGCTCGGTTGGCGCCTGGGTCGAGTGCATGAGGCTGTACAGACGCCACCGCGCGCTTAGCAACCCAGTTCGTCGCGCCAATCAAGCAGTTTGACGCGTTCAGCATGCTCGCGCGCGGCGCGTACGCAAGGCGCTATCGGCGACAGGGGTTGATCTTCGAGCTGCGACTTCAATCACAATTCGTAACAACTCGTCGTCGAGGCGAGAACCTTACCGCGCCCCTGGTTGATTGATGCATACCAACCAGGGAGCTACAACATGTACAGCCGAACTATCCTCTCAACCGTACTCGCCGCTATTGTCATCGCCGTTACCGTGCCCAGCACGGCAAGCGCGGCCGACATCCGCGTCAAGTGCGACAAACGCACGGCGCGTTCCTCGATTTCAGTAGACGGCAACAACCTCGCGCCGGGTCGTTATCGCTGTCAGGCCCGTTCCGGTTCAAATCAGAAGACCACTGCCCTCGTTAATGCGGTGGGTGATGAGGTCGAGTGCGATTTCGCGAGTAACGCGGCCGACATAGCCGCGGGCGCAACACCGATCGCAGCTAATTTTATTCAAGGCGGCAGCGTCACTGGCAAACTGATCGATGCCGCCGGTTTCACCGTCGCATCTGACACCGTCGCCTGCCGCGTGCGTCGTTAACCGGCGGGTGAAAAACGACTGCGCTCGACATCGTTTTGCGCGCCGGCGGTGCTCGGAATCCCCACGTATCTCCGGATACGCTGCGGTTCCTCCGCTCCGGCAGAACGCAAACTGATTTCGCTCGCGATGTTCTTCTAAAGTCTGTTAACGCACCAAGCGCAATACGTCGGTTATTAAAAACTTCGAAGGCGCCGGGGCCGACTCGCTCCGGCGCTTTTTTGTATGTCCGTTCGATGATGACGCCTGCTTGTATGGGCCCCATTCGACTCATTGAATGAGCCCGTACAGCGCCGTAATCAAGCGCCGGCTCCACGCGCGTTCGCCACGCCACGCGACCTCTACCTGAATGCGGTCGCCGTTGTCATGCCCGTTGGCTGCTAATTCATTCGCCTACTCGTGCGTGACGTTGAATACCCGGCGCATCACTGACTGCTGGCAGCGTTGACGTCGTGCCATGCCTGGCTGACACTCGCCGGATTGCCTGCCCCTCTGAATAATTTCTTTTCTGCGTCCGCTGGTCGTACTAACCTCGGCCGCAACGAGCAGGCTGTCGATGTGACCCGGCCCAGCAACTTTCAACAGGAGATATTGCATTGTCAAAGTCCACTGAGCATTTGCTCAACATTGACGGCACGCGCATCTATGCCATCGAGCAAGGTGAGGGGCCGATGGTCCTGCTCGTGCACGGTTTTCCGGAGCTTGCCTATTCGTGGCGTCATCAATTGCCGGCGCTGGCCGCTGCCGGTTACCGCGCCGTTGCCATCGAGCAGCGTGGTTATGGCCGGTCTTCGAAATTCTGGCGTCCCGACGCCTACCGCATCGATCGACTGGTCGCTGACTTGGTGGGTGTGGTCCACGCGCTCGGCGAAACAAACGCGGTGCTGGTCGGTCATGACTGGGGCGCGCCGGTGGTATGGAGTGCGGCGTGGCTGCATCCCGAAGTCTTCCGCGGGGTGGTCGGCATGAGTGTGCCGTTTGCGGGCAAAGGGCTTATCGGTGTTCCAGGCAATGCGTTCGGCGAAAAACCTGTAGAGGAATATCAGCGCGAGCTCGCCGGCCCAGGCCAGGATTTTTATCACACTTACTGGAGCACGCTCGGGCCGATTCTGGATGAGGTCGAGTCGGATCTGGCTGGCTGGATCAGGGGCATCATGTACTCCGTATCCGGCGACGGCCTGGCGTCCGCCGGGTTTTCTCTCGATGCCGCTGATCCTGTCACGCTCATTCGACAGAGCGCGGTGTGTATCCCACACGGCACGCGTATGCGAGACCGTTTCCTGCCTCCGCAGCCGGTGCCGTGGTTGAGTGAAGAAGATCTTGCTGTTTATATCGACTCATTCCAGCGCTCGGGTCTGCACGGTCCACTGTCCTATTACCGCAACCTGCCGGACGATCAACTCGTTCTCGAACCTTACGCTGGTACCAAGCTGGCGGTGCCGGCGTATTTCATCGGTGGTGAGTTCGACGTTGCAACCTGGTGGGGCGCCGAGTGTACGGCGCGCGCCAATGAGGTCATGGACGATTATCGTGGCGAGACCGTGTTGCCCGGCTGCGGGCACTGGATTCAGCAGGAGAGACCGGCCGAGACCAATCGCCTGCTGCTTGAGTTCCTCGCCGGCCTGCGCTGAGCGGCGAGCGCAGGGCGGGCCGCCGCCAGGGCGCCCGCTCGAGCTTAAAGCGGCGCCTGTCGCCGCGGCAGCACCAGGCGTGCGAGCAGCCCCGGCGCGGCATCGGACAGTTCGAGCCGTCCATCGTGCAGCTTTGCTATCGCTGTGACGATAGACAGCCCGAGGCCATTGCCGGCCGTGCCGCGGCTGCGGTCGACGCGGTAGAAGCGCTCGGTGACATGCGGAAGGTGATCGGCAGGAATGCCCGGGCCGTGGTCGCGCACCGCCAAAACCACGGTGTGCTCATCACTCGTCACGCTGACTTCGATATGCGCACCTTCGCCAGCGTACTTCAGGGCGTTATCGATGAGACTCGACACCGCGCTCGCGAGCAGATCGTGATCGCCCAAGGTCGGTTCTCCATCGCGCTCGCGCAGCACGAGGCTCGCGCCCTGTTCTTCGGCCGCGGCGTCATAGAGGTCGACCATATCCTCGGCGATGCGATTCAGATCGACGCTGACAAAGCCGCGTCCGCGTACGCCCGCCTCGCTTTCGGCTATCTGCAGGAGCTTGTCGAACAATACGATCAGCTCGTCGATGCCTACCGTCGCGCTCGCCACGCTGTCGCGTAGCTCGGCAGCGCTGCTGGCGCGTTGCAGGGTATCCTCAAGGTGGCCACGCAGACGGGTCAGCGGCGTGCGCAGGTCGTGGGCGATGGCGTTGGATACGTTGCGTACGCCGTGCATGAGCTGCTCGATACGTTCGAGCATGGCATTGATGTCGGCGGCGAGGCGACTGAATTCGTCATCACCCTGCACCGGCATGCGGCGACTCAGATCGCCACCCTCGACTTCGCGCGTAATGCGGCGAATATCGCCAATACGATGCTCGAGGCGTAATCGAAAAAAGCCCATGCCGCCAACGACCAGGGCAAGCGCTATCACTGCGCCGACCAGGAGCGCGTGCACTACGAGCTGGCGGACAGCCATCAGCTCCTGCATGTCAAACGCAACGACCAGACGATTACCGTCTGAAAATTGGCGCCACACCACCCGCACCAGGGTGTGTTGCTCGCGGCGCTTGATGCGCACGGTGTCCAGGCTGCCCTCGTCAAAGCCGAACTTGCGCCATTTCTCGCGGTTGCCGCCCAGCACCCGGCCCTCGGCATTGAGCAGCACAAACACTTCTTTATCGCTGTCGATGCCGTCCGCAAGCTCGGCGGTGATGGCTTCGAGTATGGCGGCGGGTCGATTGACGTCGTAGGCAGAAAACAGACGCTCGGCGGTTGCTCTGAGTTTGACGTCGGCGCCACGCTCGAGCACTCCGACGGTGGAGATATAGAACACCGCCGAGAGTATCGACACGGCCAGCATCAACAGCAGGCCGTAGCTCGCCGCGAGTCGCGCAGCTATCGACCACTGCGCCCTAGCCATCGGAACCGAAGCGGTAGCCGTCGCCGCGCACAGTGTGGATGAGCTCAGGCGAAAAGCCGCGGTCAATCTTGGCGCGCAGGCGGCTGATGTGCACGTTGACGACGTTGGTCGGCGCGTCAAAGCGCGCGTCCCACACCGCTTCGAGCAACATGGAGCGCGTGACTACCTGTCCCTGGTTGCGCATGAGGTACTCAAGCAGTCGTATTTCCCGTGGTTGCAGGGGAATGACGCTCGCGCCGCGCGTGACCCGTTGCGCGCGCAGATCGAGCACCAGGTCAGCGACTTGCAGGTGCGTGCGTTCGGGTTGTGTGGTGGCGCGTCGCACCAATGCTTCAATACGCGCGAGCAGCTCCGACATGGCGAAGGGTTTGGTCAGGTAGTCGTCGCCCCCCGCGCGCAATCCTCGCACCCGTTCGTCGATCGCGGTCAGAGCGCTGATCACCAGCACCGGCGTGACGAGATGAAGTGCGCGCATGCGCTCAACGATGCTCAGGCCATCGAGGCCGCCGGGCAAAAGACGGTCCAGGATCACCACGTCCCACACCTCATGCAAGGCCTGCTCGAGACCATCGCGTGCGTCCTGCGAGTGCACCACCTCATGTCCGGACTCGCGCAGACTGTTGCAGATGTAATGCGCGGTTTGCGCATCATCTTCGATGACGAGGCATCTCATAGGGGATGGGTCCGGGTTTAAGCACAAGTTTTCCGGAAAGATGGCGATGAAGCAACTGCAGCGGTGCGCGCCCGACGTCGGCCCGCCACCGGGCATCACGTTACCCTTGCCGAAAGGGG
>CAMCBY010000236.1 GCA_945873015.1 Klebsiella pneumoniae | reverse complement strand
GGCGCAATAAAAATTGAGAGTTTTGTGGGTCAGCCTTCAGGCTGACATTCAAAGGCTCGCCGCAAGAACCGATGCTGGCCGGAATGTCAGCCTGAGGGCTGACCTACAATGACCAAGTAACTTGTTCACGTCGGTCGTCGCCCGAAGATCACCGTATCGAGATAATTTAATACCGCCACACCGTCCTGGTTGGTGACACGAAACGCAAACTTCACGATGCCTCGGTCAGGTTTGCTGTTGGAGGCGCGTAACTCCAGACATTCGATGGTGAGGCTGAGGTCGTCGCCCGGATAAACCGGGTGCGGAAAACGCAGTTCGTCAAAACCGAGTGCGCCGATCACCGCCGCGGTCCACGGCGCACCGTTCAGCATCTTCTGCTTCACACACAAGGTGTACTGCCCCGAGGCCGTCATGCCCTTCAAGCCGCGCGCCTGTGCGGCGGCGTCGTCGAGGTGGATGGGCAGCGGGTCCCAGCGGGTGTTGAATTCAATCAACTCTTCGCGGGTGACGTGATAGGGACCGAAGTGAAAGAGCTCGCCGATTTTGAGGTCGTCGAAGTAGCAGCTGCTGGTCATAGTCGAAATCGAGTCCTGTCGGGCATGCGCCGGTTCGGAATCATCGGAGGGGCGCGCCAGCGCACCCTCCGACGGTTTGTTTCAGCGGCGGTCGATAAACACCCGTTCCTTGCCTATCCACATCGCCGAGCGTTTGAAGTCGATGAACTTCGCTTCGTCGGCAATCGCTATCTGCATGGCGCCGGCGGCTTCGGGGATATTTGCCATGGTCATGAGGTCGCCGCGATTGAACCAGGCTTCGGCATGGCCGGAGTAGGGCGGCGTGGTGATGCCACGCGCGTCGCTCATGGCCTTCACACCCGGAATGTCTTCGCAGTAATGCACCTGCAGATAGCGCTGCATGCGGAAGCCGGGCGCAACGCTGCGAATCAAGGGGCCGTGGTTGGTGCGCCAGTAGAGCTGACCTTCTGCCACCGACTGATGGGGCAGGTGGCGAAGACAGAAAAACAGCTTCACCAGCGGGCCGTGTTCGTGGGCGATGACATACTCCGACGGGTTGACCTGCGGATGCTCGTAGGCGAACCACATCGGCGATTTGGGCAGGTCGATAAAATTCTTTTCGTCTTGCAGAAGTTCATTCAGCGCTGCTGCACCGGCAGGGGTGTTGGCGACCGCCAGCGCTTCGGGATTTTCCCACCATAACTCGGCGACGCCGTCGTACTCCGGCTCCATGCCGCCGCGCGCGACCGCCAGCGCGTCGTTTATCGGGTCGTCGAGGGTGTGGAGCTGGATATAACGATGAATGCCCAAGGTAGTCGAGTGACGGGCCACCAGTGGCCCATGCACGTTACGCCAGTAGGCTTGGAAATCAGCGCGGCTCATGCCGGGCTTGCGACGCAGTACGAACTCTAAACGAATCATAGGCTCCTCCCGATTGGACTTAAGCGAGTGACAGGCTCTGCGGCTGTCGTAGCGAGACTATATCCGAGGATCAGCGCGTGGTGCGTCGTGCGCTTTGTGTTTTGCTATCGAAAGGGGGAGGGTGAATCGGGGCTCAGCGATCACTCCGCACACTGCCCGGCGGCGGGCTCGGCGCCTTGAATGATTTATCCACTATCGGTGCGCCCGGGCGCGGCGCGATGACCGGCAGGTTCGCATCACTGCGCGTTGGTTGGCGCGCGCTGAGTGCCAGGCGCGCCTGGGGCAAGGCCGGATTGGCGGGCGCCGCGCGCGCCGCGTTGTTGACATATTCGGTGGCGCGTTCGAACTGCTGCGCATCAAGCGCCCGGGAGGCCAACGCGAGATAACGGTCGGAGAGCGTGTGCAGGCCTTTCAGCGCCTCATCATTAGCGGGCTCGATGGCCAACACGGCGCGATATTTTTCGTAGGCGTTCTGCCCAGAGGGTGACATGAGACGCAGTGCGGCGACGTCGCTGCCCGCGCCGAACAACAACAACGCGACCTGTTCCGATGGTGAGGTGACGGTCGCGGCAGCGCCGCTCGGCGCCGATGGTTCCGCCATGCTGACAGCTTCAGGCGCAGCGGCCTCGGCGGGTGCCGTGACAGGGGCCGCTGGCGGCACGATGGCGCTCGGTATTTCGGGCGCTGCGGGTAGCGTCGGTGGCGCGGTCGAGAGCTCACGCGGTTCATCGATGACGCCCTGCCCCAGCCACGCGCCGACCAGCACAGCTGACAGCACCAGGGCGGCGAGACCGTAGAGGTAATGGCGCCGTTCGATACGGGCCAGCCGCGCGCGCGCGGTGGCACCGAGGGTGAGCCGGGCTGCGGGCGCACTACCTTCGCGCTCGTCGCTCAAGGGCACACGCGGTGCCTGCGCTGCGTGGGTGGCGATGGTCACCTCCATGGTCGGTGCACCCATGTCAATGGCGACCGTCGGCTCGGTGGCACTGTCCCAATCAGCGGTGTCGATTTCCGCTTCGACCGGCGGCGGCAATTCGGCGCGCCACGCGGCGATAGTCTGCGGGCGGTCCTGCACTCGAAATGCAAGCGCGTGGTCGACCGCGTTCAACAAGCGCGTGGTGTAGCTGCGTTTGGCGTGATGGGCACCGGCCTGGTAGCTGTCTTCGGTGTTCTGCGCGAGCGCCTGCGAACGCTCCACCGCGTCGTTGGGCGTGCGCGCGGTCATGGCGCGATAGATGGTCGCGCCAAGACCGTAAATATCGCTCCACGGCCCTTGCTGGTCGCTCTTGCCGGCGTATTGTTCGATGGGCGCGTAGCCCGGCGAG
The DNA here is from genome assembly GCA_945873015.1 of Klebsiella pneumoniae. GTDB lineage: Bacteria > Pseudomonadota > Gammaproteobacteria > JADJYF01. The sequence continues at coordinate 3,884 of CAMCBY010000236.1, read as the reverse complement.
ACAAAATTGGTGATGGTGCGCGCTTCGCCGCTCATGGCTTCGCGCGCCGAGCCAAAATCGAGCAGCACCGGCGTGCCGTCCGTGCGCACAAAGATATTGGCCGGTTTGATATCGCGATGCACGAAACCGTGGGCGTGGATGGCCGCGAGACCATCGAGCAAAGGATGCAGCAGCTGCAGGATCTCGCGCTCGGTCAGGGTGCCGCGGCTTTTCAGCAGGCGGTCGAGGCCTTCACCCTGCTCGTACTGCATGACCATATAGGCGCTGCGATTGGCCTCGAAGATGTTGTGTACTCGTACGATATTCGGGTGTTCGAAGCGCGCCAGGGTGCGCGCTTCGAAGATGAAGCGTTTGAGCCCGGCCTCGTATTCCTCCAGCAGTTCATCGCTGAGCGCGAGCACCGAGCCGTCCTGCTCCCGATGGGCGAGCTGGCCGGGCAGATATTCCTTGATTGCGACCGGGCGATGCAGATTGTTGTCGGTGGCAAGGTAAGTGATGCCGAAAGCACCCTGGCCGAGCACGCGCTCGACGGTGTACCAATGCAGTTGCGTGCCGTTGGGCAGAGCGTTGCGATGAGATAGCGGCACTACGGGCATGCGGGGACGTTGTGTGGCCGGGGGCGGTTTCATATACCGCTGAAGTGAGGTTAAGGCAAGCAAGCTCGGGCCGCCATGCGGGGTACGTGCCTGGTGTAGCGGCGCGAGCGCCTGCGCCCTGAAATGAATATCGTGAATAGCGGGGTCAGATCAGCTTTTTCCGAACAGGAAAAGACTGATCTGACCCCAGTTTCACTGCACCCACCCCCCGCAGAACGGGATCGCCTGGCCGGTGAAGAAATTGCTTTCTTCGCTGGCGAGAAACAGCGCAAACAACACATCTTCACGGGCAGTGGCCAGGCGCCCGGCCGGCACCTGGCGGCGCAGCGAGGCTTGAAAGGACTCGCGGCTGGTCAGTTCCGGCGGATAGTACGACGGGTTCGCGACATAATTCTGCGCGATGAGATTGACCTGCACGTTATGGCTCGCGACTTCCACGCCCACTGATTGCACGTAGCCGACCTGGGCCGCGCGCGCCGCTGAATACGCGGCCAGGGTTTTCATGCCCTTCAAAGCCGAGGCGCTGCCGAACACCACTATCTTGCCGGCGCGGCGCGCAATCATCTGCGGCAGCACGGCCCGCGTCAGGCGATGCAGCGGGTGCACCATGAGATCAAACGTGGCAGCAAAGTCCGCGTCGCTCAAGTCGGCGGTGGCGATGCCGGTGAAGGTCGGGCCGGCCAGATTGGCGATGAGGACATCCACCTCACCACTCTCGGCGACCAGCGCTTCGCAAGCGCCCGGCACCCGCAGGTCGCGATCATCGGCCAGCACCACCGCGCCTTCTTCGCGGAAGATCTCAATCGTGGGCGGGCCCATGTAGTCCTGGCATTGCGTCACCAGCACGCGTTTGCCGAGCAGTCGTTGGGTCATGGGGGCTCCTCATGCAATGAATATCGTCGGGCGAAAATTGAATCCAGCGAAGAAAATCAGCGCGCCGCGCGTAGCGCCTGGCGCAGGGTATCGACCAGTATGCCGAGCTCATCTTCGCTCGCCGTTGCGGCCGGACCAAGCACCAGAATATCGCTGGTATAGCGCAGCATCACGCCCTGCTCAAAACAGCGGTCAAAAACTTCCATGGCGCGCAGCGACACGCCATCGGCGTGGGGGCTGAGTTCGACCGCGGCAGCGAGACCAAAATTGCGGATGTCGATGACATTCGGTTCGCCGCGCAGGTCGTGCACGGCGTCGGCCAGCACGACTTCAAGCTGGCGGGCGCGCGCAAACAAATCCTCATCGCGATACACCTCGAGCGCCGCGAGGCCGGCGGCGCAGGCCAGCGGATGGCCGGAATAGGTGTAACCGTGAAAGAACTCGACCAGATGTTCCGGCCCGTGCATGAACGCGTCATACACATGGTCGCGCACCAGCGCGCCGCCGAGCGGCACCATGCCGCTGGTAATGCCCTTGGCGAAGGTCAGGATGTCGGGCATCACGTTCAGCCGCGTCGGCGAAAACAATTCACCCATGCGTCCGAAGCCGGTGATCACCTCGTCGAAGATGAGCAGGATGCCGTGTTTGTCGCAGATTGCGCGCAGTCGTTCGAGATAACCGAGCGGCGGCACGATCACGCCGGCCGAGCCCTGCATGGGTTCAACGATCACAGCAGCGATGGTCGAGGCATCGTGCAGGGCAACGATGTTTTCCAATTCGTCGGCGAGATGCGCGCCCCACTGTGGTTGGCCGCGGCTGTAGGCCATCTGCGTCAGATCATGGGTATGCGGCAGGTGATCGACACCCGGCAGCAGCGCACTGGCGAACGCACGACGATTGGCACTCATGCCACCGACCGAGATGCCACCGAAACCGACGCCGTGATAACCCTTGGCGCGGCCGATGAGGCGAAAGCGGCCGCCATCGCCGCGCGCCTTGTGATAGGCGAGCGCCATCTTGAGCGCGGTATCGACCGCCTCGGAACCGGAGTTGGTGAAGAACACATGATTCAGATCGCCCGGTGCTGCGGCGGTCAGAGCGTTGGCCAGTTCGAAGGCCTTGGGATGCTGCACCTGAAAGGCCACCGCGTAATCGAGTTCGTCCAGTTGCGCTTTGACCGCCGCGACGATGTGCGGATGCCGATGACCGGCATTACAACACCACAACCCCGACAAACCATCGAGCACCCGGCGCCCGTCGGGGGTGGTGTAGTACATGCCATCGGCGCCACTGACCAGGCGCGGATGTTTCTTGAAATGACGGTTGTGGGTGAAAGGCAGCCACAGCGCTTCGAGTTCCGGCCGCGGGCTGGCGGACTCATGCGAGGTGTTATCGGACATCGTGATTTCTCCAGTGACGGGCGGTGGTGGAGGACCGCCGCAAGGCCTGCTCATGATACCCAATTGGTCATCGACGCCGTCGTCGCAGGCCTTGCGTAGGCTGTGCGCGAAAGTTCCTGGTCATGGGTGTCGTTTGGTAAACAATTGACAGATTCCCGGAATGCGGGGGTTTGTCATGGCAGGTGTGGGAAGGGCGCGGTATAAGGTCGCCTGTGCGTTATTTCGGCGCGCGTTTTCAGATGGGCGATGAGATGGTCAAAAAAGTTGGAACGGACCAGGCGGACACCCTCATCGGCACCAACAGGGCCGATGATTTGCGTGGTGGCGGCGGCAACGATGTATTACGCGGCAATGGTGGCAACGACTATCTCGACGGCGGGGCCGGCGACGATGACCTGCGCGGCGGCCTCGGCGACGATACCTACGTCGTTGACCACCTCGGCGACATCGACAAGGGCGTGAGCGACGCTGGCAGCGACATAGTCATCGCCCTTATCAGCTACGTGCTTGGTGCGCAGCAGGAAAAACTGGCCCTGTTCGGTAACGCACCGCTCAACGGCACTGGCAACAGTCTGGCCAATTTCATCAACGGCAATGACGGCGCCAATACCCTGCGCGGCCTGGGTGGCTATGACAGACTCGACGGCGGCAAAGGCATCGACCGCGTGCAGGGTGGTATCGGCAACGATCAGCTTATCGGTGGCGCCGGCATTGATATCCTGCAGGGGGACGCCGGCGATGATATCTACGTGGTAGACCATGCGCGCGAGATCAATCCGACCCTGAACGACAAAGGTACAGATCAGGTCCAGAGTACCGTCAGCTTTGTACTAGGCAATTTTCAGGAATCACTGATTCTCACCGGCGGCGCGGCGATTGCCGGCACCGGGAACGGCGGTGCCAATTTTATTCGTGGCAATGACGCCGCCAATACCCTGCGCGGCATGGATGGCAACGACGTACTCGATGGTGGCAAGGGTGTAGATCGCCTGCAGGGTGGCAACGGCGACGATGA
>CAMCBY010000235.1 GCA_945873015.1 Klebsiella pneumoniae | reverse complement strand
TGAGATAATCCAGGCGACTCTCGCTGGCCGCACGGCTTGCCATCGCAATGGAAACGTTCTCGACAATGACACGTAGGGTGTCATCAAGGCGGTTGTCGGCTTCGGTCTTGCGCTCTGCCGCCGACAAGCTCTGCGCGCGATCAGCGCCGCCGCGAAACAGGTTCCAGCGCGCCACCAGCATGAGGTTGCTGACGTTACGATTGCCGTCGATACCACCGACATCACTGTCGCGGCGCAAACTGCCCTGCAAATCGAGCCGCGGCTGATAACCGGCACGCGCCGCCCGCATGGTGGCGAGCGCCGCCTGGATGTCAGCCTTGGAGCGCATCACCGCGGGATGTTGGGTGAGCGCGTCTTCCTGCGCTTTGTCGGTTGCATCAGCAAGTTCGGCAGGCGTGACAGCACCGTCCTTGACCAGACCCGACGGGGCAATATTGGGTTTGGCCAGTTCGCCCGGCACATCGCCTATCACGCGCACGTAACGCGCTTCGGCTTCCCGCAGGCTGCCAAGGCGCGCCGTATCGGTGCTCTTGGCCAACGCCAGACGTGCACGCGCCTGCTCCACATCGGCCTTGTTGCCTACCCCGCTGCCGCGCTTGGCATCGACGTTTTTCAGTACTTCATCGTGCGCTTTCACGTTGGCACGCGCCAACTCGAGCAACTCGATGTTGCGCAGTACATCGACGTAGGCTTCGACCGCCCGAAACGCAAGCGCATTCTGAGTATCGGCAAGGCTGTTCTCGGCGCTGTTCAGCAACGCCACCCGGCGCTGCACCTCGCTGGCCGTGGCCCAACCATCCCACACCAGCTGCGTGACCGTCAGGCCGCTTTCCCGGCGCCACAGGTTGTCGTCGTTGTTGGGGCGATTGAGTTGTTTGATGTTGCTGTGTTCGTTGCCGAAACGGGTATCGAGATCGACGCTCGGCAGGTAGCCCGCGCGCGCTTCTCGTACGTCATAACCGGCGGCGCGTACCGCTGCCGAAGCGCCGGTCAATTGGGGGTTGGAGGTCAAGGTCTGATGCACCGCATCTTCGAGGGTGACGGCCGACGAGGCAAACGCCGTCAAGAGCCCGAGACAAAGTGCGGCCCCGCGAACCCGAACACCTGCGCTACTGGCGCCGCGCAGCCGCAGTGGAGTCGGCCGGCCTAACAGAGTCTTGTCTACCATCGTCGTAAGCCCAGTTCTATGGTTGTCCGTCAGCCCGATCCCGTGAGCCCCAGCTGCGGCGGCTTCCCTGCACCCGCAGGACGCCTTGACGCACAAGGTTCCGCAAGTTCCAACGGCCTTATCGCCAAGTTCCCATCGAGTTTCGTTCAGTTAATAAAGTAACTTACTACAAACAATAGGTAAAGCACTGTGCCTTGTCGCTTTTTTGCATTCCGAGGCGCCCTCTGTGCGGCCCTCGAAGAAGCCGACCGGCGTCCCGCCCCCGTCACGAAGACTACACCTGGATGTCGTACTTCTTGACCAGGTGGTAGACCGTAGGGCGGCTCACGCCCAGCAGTTCCGCCGCACGATTGACCTGCCCATCGGCAACCGCCAGCGCCCGTCGGATAGCGATCGCCTCGGCCTCTTCGCGGCATTCCTTGAGGGTCGGCAGGCGCGTATCGCCCACCGTCTCGAGTTCCAGATCGTCCGGCTCGATATAGCGGCCGTCGGCCATGATGACCGCACGCTTGACCCGATTCTCGAGTTCTCGAACATTGCCAGGCCAGCCATAGGCCTGCATCGCCTTGATGGCACCGTCGCTGAAATCCTTGATCCGACCGCGGTGCATCTCGATCATCTGCGCGAGTAAAGCGCGCGCAATCATCACGGTATCGCCGACACGGTCACGCAGCGGCGGAATCAGCACCGAGACCTCGCTTATGCGGTAGTACAAATCCTCGCGGAAGCGGTTGTCGCGAATCTGGCCGCGCAGATCCTGGTGGGTCGCACAGATGACACGCGTATCCACCGGGATTTCTTCACGCCCGCCAACCCGTTCCAGCACTCTCTCCTGAAGAAAACGCAGTAGTTTGGCCTGGAGCGAGGATGGCAGATCGCCGATTTCGTCGAGGAACAGCGTGCCGTGGTTGGCAAACTCGAGTTTGCCTTTGGTCTGCTTGTTGGCGCCGGTGAAGGCGCCCCGCTCGTAGCCGAACAGTTCGCTCTCAAGCAGCGTGTCGGGAATCGCGGCGCAGTTGATGGCGATAAAATCCTTGTCTCGGCGTGGGCTCAATGCGTGCAGGGCCCGGGCCAGGATTTCCTTGCCGGTGCCGCTCTCGCCCAGCAACAGCACACTGGCATCGGTCGGACCGATCTTTTCAATGCGACGGCAGATTTCCTGCATGGCGGCACTGCCAGCGATGATGCCGGACAGCGGGGTGGTCGCCTGGCGCGCGAGGCGCTGATTCTCCGCTTCGAGCTCCGACAGCACATGGGCTCGTTCGACAATCAGACGCAGCACGTCCGGGTCGATGGGCTTTTCGTAGAAGTCGTAGGCACCATGCGCGACGGCCCGCACCGCCACCTCGCGGTCATCGTTGCCGGTCACCACCACCACCTTGGTACGGGGCGCGAATTCCAGAATCTCACGCAATGCAGCCAACCCTTCGGACGCATTGGCAGCGTCCGGCGGCAGACCGAGATCCAGCGTCACCACCGGCGCCTGAGTCTGACGCAGGGCGGTCAGCGCGCTTTCGCGATCGCCCGCCACGGTGACGTCGTAGTCCTCGAAATTCCACCTCAGCTGCTTCTGCAGGCCGGGGTCGTCGTCGACGACCAGGAGTTTGCGCTTTGCCATCAGTGTCCAGTAGCGATACGTGCTGCGTGTTGTTCTTGGAGTTCGGCCAGCGGCAGAACGATGGTGAAGGTCGTTCCTGTCCCAGGTTCGCTGTCGACCAGCAGCTCTCCCTGCATGGTGCCGATCAGGTGGCGGCTTTCGTAGGCGCCTATACCCATGCCGGCCTTGCCTTTGGTGGTATCAAAGGGCCGAAACAAGCGATTGTGGATGAAGTCGCGGTCCATGCCACATCCAGTATCGGTAATCGTGGCCCGAACTTCACTTGCGCCGCCTTCTACCCTGACCTCGACCCGCCCCTCGACGGGCGTGGCTTCGATAGCGTTCTGCAGCAGGTGCTGCACGACCGACTGCAGCTGATCGCGTCCTGCCCGTACCCGCAGCTCCTGCGCAGGGCGCTCGAAGTGCGGCCGCGGCTGGCAATCCGCCTTGGTCGCGACAGCGGCTTCCAGCAGCCCACACATCTCTACCACTTCATCACTCTCAACTTCGGACTGGCGCTGGCGCAGGCTCGCGAGCATACGCTTCATCTTGGCGGACGCGTCGTCGATAGTGTTGAAAGCGTCGTCGATGAATTCGGGATTGTGACGGTGACGGCGCGCATTACTGCCGATCAACGAGAGCTGCGCGACCACATTCTTGAGATCGTGCACCAGAAATGCTGACAGCCGATTGAAGGTCTCGAACTGGCGCGCTTCGGACAACGCATCCGTCGCCCGCACCAGCGCCAGATAGCTGGCGGCCTGGCGCGCTACGGTACCGAGCAGGTTGAAGTCCTCGGTGTCGAAGCGCTGATTGGAGCGCGAGGTCGATAACGCGAGGATAGCCAGCAACTCATCGGCGTGCACTATTGGGACCAGCAGTGCGATGCGCGACATGTTCAGTAACCACTGTGGCGCGTGGCGCAGACGGCCGCCTTCGAGTTGTGCTTCATCGGCCAGGTCGCAGATCTGCGGGTCTCGCGTCATCTCCAGCACAAACCCGTCACCCGCGGAGAACTCCTGCTGACTATCCTCATACATGCTATAGGTAGCCGCCACCGCGAAACTGCCGGACGAAGTCTTACGCCACAGCAGCCCACCCGGACTGTCGACGATATCGCACACTGCGGTCAGGATGGTAGCGTTCAGACTGTCCGGTTCGAGCGTGGTACGCGCGAGCGCCTGGGTGAATTTCAACCATTCCTCGCCATACTCGTACTTGTTGCGATAGAAATGCGTCGCCAGGAACAAGCGAATGCGCGAACGCAGTTGGGTCGAGAAAATGAGGGTCAGCAGCAGCAGAAGCGCGGCGCTGAAAAAGCTTGTCGTCAGTGCCCTGCCCCACTCGCCTCCAATCGCCTGAATGTAGTATCCGGCGGCCGACATCAGGATTAGATAGACGCCAGCGGCGATCAGCACGACCGCGTGGAACACCACGCGCCGCGATACGAATATCTTGATCTCCCATTGCCGGTTGCGCGCCGCTGAAATAGCGATCATCGGCACCACCAGCGCGTTCACCACGCCGCGCGCTGACACCAGCACAGTATCGAGCCGATTGAACAGCACCGCGTCGGCATACAGATAGAAATCGTAGGCGAATACGAAGCCGATACCGAAGCACAGGTGTTTGAGTGCCCAGCGCGAATCGCGCGACGTGTTACGAAACACCTGCTCGACCAGCACCAGCACGCCCAGCGCCACCAGCAAGGCGATGCAGAATACTGATTTGCGCACCAGTGCGCGGGTGAATTCGATGCCGAGCACGGTGTGATTAAGCAGCTCGGGCAACAGCATGCCGAGCACACAGGTGACGACCATGATGGCGACACCGAGCTTGATAGTGAAACGATAGCCGGCGTCGCCGAGATTCAACAACAGGCGGGCAAAGAACGCGAGCCAGGCAAGGTCGCGCACAAATTCCATTTGCAGCAGGAGATCCGGCGACAGGCCGATGCGCGCCTGGAACTGGTAGATGACGGCCTGTGCCGCGAACCACACTGCAGACGCTGCAGTGGCCGCCATCAACAAGCGGCCAATCGGCTTGCTGCGAGCCGCGACCACCAGCAGACAGAACAGCGCCAGGTAGGCTACCGCGCCAATTACGCCCGCGATCCCGGCAATCGTCGTCATGCTCTCCCCGGCGCCGTTCCAGGCGCGCTAGCGACTACCGAAGCTCCATTGGCTTATGCTCACCACGGTCACGGGTGTTGACAAACTCAACGTGCGCCCTTGCGCCAGAGTATAACTTGGATCGTCTGCAGCAGGATGTTGATGTCGAGGAAGATGCTGTAGTTCTTGAGATAGTAGAGGTCGTACTGCAGCTTCTCGCGCGCGTCGTTGATTGACGCACCATAGGGGTAAAGAATCTGCGCCCAGCCTGTAATACCGGGTTTTACGTAATGACGCAGGTCGTAATAGGGAATCGACTTCGACAATTCGGCGACAAACTGCGGACGCTCGGGACGCGGTCCGACAAAACTCATGTCACCCTTCAGCACGTTGATCAGCTGCGGCAGTTCATCGATGCGGGTCTTGCGAATGAAATTCCCGATACGCGTGACGCGCATGTCGTTCTGCAGGGCCCACACCGCGCCATTGGCTTCGGCATCCTGACGCATGCTGCGGAATTTGAGCAGAGTGAAAACGCGTCCGCGACGTCCGACGCGCTCCTGGCGATACAAAACCGGGCCGCCACTCTCGAAGTAAATCGCCGCCGCAGTCACCGCCATGATTGGCAGGGTTGCTATCAGCATCAGTGCACTGACCACGATGTCCATCGCGCGCTTCTCGCTGCTGCGTATCACTGCCTGGGTGAAACCATCGGCGAAAATCACGTTGCTCGGGTGGAGCGTGTCGATACGAATCTTGCCAAGCTGACGTTCGTAGAAATCGGCGGCTTCCATGATATGGATACCGTACATCTTGCATTCCAGGATATCGTCGACCGGCAAGCCTTTGCGGCGATCGTCGGTGGCGACCACGATTTCGTGGACATCAAGTTCTTCCGCCAGAGCGCGCAGACTGCGTTGACCCAAGGCAAAAATCCGCTCGCCCGCCACCAGTCGTTCATCGCACCCGAGGTCAACGTAGCCGATGACATCGGCCGACACCTGGTCGACGCCACCGCGCAGGTTATCGATCTGGCGCGCCCGTTCACCGATACCCAGCACCAGCACCCGTTGACGCTGATCGATGTCTTCGCCAGCAACGCAGATCAGGCGGCAACTGGCGATGCTGACGAACGAACAGACCAGCGCGGTGGCGAAAATGCCGGAGCCCACCATCAGGTCCGGGATAAGCAGGTAGATGCTGCCCATCACCACAAAACCGCACACGAAGCTCAATGCCAGGCGCAGCATCACCGCGCTGGGGCGGGTGTGCTGGTCGCGGTGGTACAGCCCCATCGCCGTCATGCCGAGCACAATGGCCGCAACAAACACCAGCGCCTGACTCCACAGCGGCAATTGCTCAGAGGTCGAGAACGCCGAACTGCCGAGCTGGAAACTTGCGCCAAGGTAGATGGAAACGAACAGGATGAGAATTTCCGCCAGTCCGAGCAGGACCAGCGATCGCGGGACGTAATGCCTGAAAATTCTTAACATTTTTCTCTTTTGCCCAGTCGGTCGTTGTGCCAGTGCCGTCAATCTTTGTAGTCGTGGAGGCATTCGTTTCGGCGTTATCCGCCGCGTGCCTCTCATCGCTCTTATGCATGCAACGGAGCAAGTGACGTGCCAGCTTAGCGTTTGACTGGCGCTCGACCTTTAGCCGTCCGTGGCTCTACAGATCTAATTCTTGTGATTTCAGTCTGTTAAATCAAGGATGCCAAGGTCGAGCAGCGGGCACTGCGTACTTTTACCGGATCTACCGCGTGCTGGCTCGAGGCCGGTTTCAGCCAGTGGTGTCGCCGACAGGCAACA
>CAMCBY010000234.1 GCA_945873015.1 Klebsiella pneumoniae | reverse complement strand
CTCGCCATCCGCTGGTCTGACTCGATCTGACGGTTATACTCGGCCCTAGCCTGTTTTATTTCCGAGGAAGTCATGAGCAACACTGCCCTGCCGGCTGATCGCCAGCTGCTCGTCTATGCGCGATTCAATGAAGAACAACAAGCACAGATGCGGCCATTGATCAGCGAAGACCTGATTGACGAACATCGTCGCCGACCGCTGGGTCAGCACAGCGACACGCTGATGCGCCTGCTCAACATGTTCCGTCGCGCGCCCGTCTTTGCGCTCTACTCGCGCGTGCCGTGCCGCGAGTTTCAGGTTATCCGTCTGCCGGTCGTTGAAGGTTCTGAACCGACCCCCGTCGATGACATTGTCTACACCGATCAAAACGAGGCCTTGCACGCGGTGTTCCTGCGCAACCTCGAACTGCTCATGCGCAGTGGGGGAGCAAAATAATGGCCAATACGCCTTTTATCACCGGTTATGTCGACAGCCTTTCGGTACGGCCGGGCGAGACCGTGCAGTTTATGGTCAGCGCCGAGGGGGTGACGAGCGCCGAGGTGCACCTGGTGCGCCTCATTCATGGTGATGTCGCGCCCGGCGGGCCGGGTTTTGTCGAGCGCGAAGTGACCTCCAGCATGACCGGCACGGTCGCGCTCAAGACCCAGTTCACCCAGACCGGCAGTTTTGTGCGGGTCGCCGATGCGGCCGGCCAACTGCTGCCAACTGGCAGTTTCACTGTGCATGCCTTTGTGTGGGCGACCACGCCTGGCAAGGGCCGGCAGGGGCTGGTCACGCAGTTCGACGGCGCAAGCCGTCGGGGCTATGGTCTGGGCATCAACGAGAATGGTTGTCTGGCGTTCTGGGCAGGCGACGGCCAGGCGGTGCACGAAGTGGCCGGCGAGCGCGCACTCATGCCGCGCATCTGGTATTTCGTGGCGGCGGCCTATGACGCCGAACGCGGCACCGTCGAGCTCTATCAGGAGGCGGTGGTCAACGCCTACAACAGCCATTTGAGTCCTTTGCTCGAATTGGACGACGGCACGCGCGTCGCTGGTGCACTGGCGTTAACGCCACAGGCGGCCGGCACCGATCTGCTGCTGGCGGGTTTCCACGACCAGCTAGCGGGCCACGGCCCGGTGGTGGTCGGCCTGTTCAACGGCAAGATAGACCGCCCCGGTATCCAGGCCGGCGCGCTCGGTCTCGCCGAGCTGACGCGTTTGAAGGAAGGCCTGGCGCCGCAGGCGGCCGGCACCATTGCGTATTGGGATACCGCCGCCGGTTACACCGACAACGGCATCGGGGACCGCGTGGTCGATGTTGGCCCCCACGGCCTCCACGGCCAGGGCTACAACCGTCCGGTACGCGCCATGACCGGCTATAACTGGCGCGGCAAGGACGACTGCTTCCGTCTCGCGCCGACGCAGTACGGCGGCATTTATTTCAACGACGACGCCATCATCGACTGCCGTTGGGAGCCGAGTTTCCGTTGGACGGTGCCGACCGATCTCAAGAGCGGCGTGTATGCCGCGCGCCTGCGCGCAGGCGCAATCGAAGACCACATCACCTTCTTCGTGCGCCCGACCACGGCGACCGCCAAGGTCGCCATGCTGATGCCGACCGCGAGTTACCTCGCCTATGCCAACGAGCGTTTTGTGCTCGGTGACCCGGGCGTGGTGGAAGCCATCACCGGCCACGGTCTGATCCTGCACGACGACGACTATTTCCTCGGCGCGCACCCGGAATTTGGTGCCTCGACCTACGATCACCACGCCGACGGCGCCGGCGTCTGCTACACCTCTTATCGCCGCCCCATCATGGGCTTGCGCCCGCGCCACCGGATGGCAGCCACCGGCGTGCCGTGGCAGTTTGCGGCTGACATGTCGATCGTATGGTGGCTCGAGCAATGCGGGCATGACTTCGATGTCATCACCGATGAAGATCTGGATCGCGAAGGCGCGGCGCTGCTTGCCCCCTATAAGGTGGTCCTCAACGGTACACATTCGGAGTATTACTCCGAGCGAATGATGGACGCCACCGACACCTATCTCGCGCGCGGCGGCCGCGTCATGTATCTCGGCGCCAATGGTTATTACTGGGTGGTGGGATTCCGTGCTGACGAGCCGTGGTGCATGGAGATACGCAAGCTCAACTCCGGCTCACGCGCCTGGCAGGCCGCGCCGGGTGAGTACTATCTGGCCTCAACCGGCGAGAAGAGCGGCATCTGGCGCGACCGCGGCCGCGCGCCGCAGAAATCGATGGGTGTGGGTTTCACCAGCGAAGGCATGGATGAAAGTAAGCCCTATCGGCGCCTGCCGGACTCCTATGACGCGCGCGTGTCCTACATTTTTGAGGGCGTGGGAGAGAAGTTCGGTGACCAGGGCCTTGCGCTCGGCGGTGCCGCCGGTCTCGAACTCGATCGCTATGACTTGATGTGGGGCACGCCGCCCGACACCTTCCTGCTGGCGGCCTCCAGCGGACACTCGGACAACTACCCCCATGTCGGCGAGGAGATCTATTTCAACCTGCCCGGTATGGGCGGCACCCAGGACTTCCAGGTCCGTGCCGACATGACCTTGTTCAAGGCCCGCGCCGGCGGCGCGGTGTTCTCGACGGGCTCGATTGCGTGGGGTCAGGCGCTGCCCTGGAACAACGGTGACAACGACGTCGCCCGCCTCACGCAGAACGTTCTTGACCGTTTTGTGCGGGACGGAGACGTGGCGTAAATACCGAGAAAATGGCCTCCCCTTGTGGTGCGGATCACGCCGTACCACAAGGTTTTGCCGGCGCTGGCCGGGCCCTGGTTCGCGTGTTAGTGTTCAGCACGCAGGGGAGTCGATAGATATAAAAAAGAAGTGCCCAAACTCACCAAACTGAGCTTGCCTCTTTTGTTCTGATCTCAAAACGCCCCGCACGAGTCGGCCACAGAGCCGCATGCCTGTCCGCGCAAACACGCGGGCGTTCCTGCACTGTCCAGGGTCACGTGAGTGCGTGGTCGCCCGACGGTGCGCCGCAAATGGAGAGCAAGCATGAGTGCGATTCCGAAGATAGACGAGGCCAAGCTGGACAGCGTGTCGGGCACCCCGCCGGCCATCTACCACGTCACCAAGCTCGAGAAGTGCAAACTGGACCAGGCCGGTCCCAGTGGTTACCGCTATGTGATCGAAGGCGGATACGCGCCCATCACGGGCTTCCATATCGGCAGCAAGGACGCCGTGATGGTGCATGCCTCGGCCCTCGCCAAGGAAATGAATGCCCGCCGTGGCGTGAAGGGCACCCGCCACATCGTCATCGGCAAGCCCAAACAGGCTTAAACTGACTTACGACGCGCGGCTTCAGCCGCGCGTTGTGGCCGGCCCCTCGCTCTTGCCGGCCTGTATGACACTCGTCGCGATACTGATCATCGAAGAGATATCGGCCAGATTGGCCGGCACGATCAAGGTGCCCTTGGCATCCCGCGCGAGCTGACCAAATTCCTTGATGTATTGTTCGGCGATGCGTAACTGCATGGCCTGGGTGCCGCCGTCACTGCCAAGCGCGTTGGCGACACTGCGCAAACCCTCGGCGGTCGCGGTTGCTATCGACATGATCGCCGCCGCCTGACCTTCCGCCTCATTGATCTGCTGCTGCTTGTTCGCTTCCGAGGCTTTGATCACGCGCTGTTTCTCGCCATCCGCCTGGTTGACGGCGGCGTCGCGCTCACCTTCCGAAGCCAGCACCACCGCGCGCTTCTCGCGCTCGGCACGCATTTGTTTCTCCATGGCGGTCAGCACGTCGTGCGGCGGGTTGATATTACGAATCTCATAACGCAGCACTTTTACACCCCACGGTGCCGAGGCCTTGTCGAGTTCGCTGACCACGTTGCCGTTGATGGTGGCGCGTTCTTCAAAAGTACGGTCGAGGTCGATCTTGCCGATTTCGCTGCGCAGCGTGGTCTGGGCAAGCTGGATGAGCGCGAACTTGTAATTGGTAATGCCGTAGGAGGCCTTGTTCGCTTCCAGCACCTGCATATAGAGAATGCCGTCGACGCCGACCTGCACGTTGTCCTTGGTGATACACACCTGTTCGGGGATATCGAGCGCTTCTTCTTTCAGATTGAGGCGATAGGCGATGCGTTCAACGAACGGCACCAGAATATGAAAGCCGGCGTGCAGCGTGCGGCTGTAGCGGCCGAGGTTCTCGACCACGAACGCGCTCTGTTGCGGCACGATGGTGGCGGTCTTGGCGATGACAACGATGACCAGCAAAGCAATGGTCAAAACGACGTAAGTGGTTTCCATGATCAACTCCTGGCAGTGACGCTCAGCGCGGATTGCGAAGGTGCAGGGTGAGGCCGGCGGTCTCCCACACTTCCGCCTCGACGCCGGCGTCTATTGTTTGTGTATCGGTGTTGCGCGCACTCCAGGTGGTGCCGCGGTATTCAACCCGACAGCTTGCGCCGGGCGCGAGGCGTTCAGGAACCGCGATCCGATCGCCGAGGATGAGCCGTTCCTCGACTGCACCATCGGCGCCTTTGAATTTGTCGTACAACCGCGCGCGGAACAAGCCCATACACACCAGCGCGACGGCGGCGAAGGTGATCCATTGCAGCCACACCGGCAGCACCACACCCGCCACACCGAGCAGCCCGACCACCAGCGCGGCTGCGCCGAGAAACACCAGATAGAACTGCGCAGATACGCCGAGCATCTCGGCGCCAAACAGCAGCGTGCCCGTTACCATCCAACCCCACCACGGCATGTCTGCGTCCTCGCACCTTTGGGGCCTCAATGCCCATCACCTGCATCGTGACCGCAGTGCCCGGCCCTTGCAAGTGCGCTCCCCCACGCTGGGCGATTGTCAAAGCCGGGGGCGAGTGGGTAGTGTGTCGCGCATTCGATATTGAACCCGGCCGTGAGGAACGAACCGTGCCCTATATTCACCGCATCCGCGTGCGTTATGGCGAATGTGATCAGCAAGGCGTGGTATTCAATCCCAACTACATGGTCTACATGGACGACGCCAGCGAGAACTGGGTCAGCAGTCTGACCGCGAGCGGCAACTTTCTCGAACTCGGCTGGGACTGGATGGTGGTACGTTCGACCATCGAGTGGCAGGCGCCTGCCCATCACGGTGAAACCTTGAGCATTGATGTTGCCATCCTGCGTTACGGCAGCACCTCATTTGAGATTGGTTTCATCGGCAAGGTTGGCGAGCGCGCGGTATTCAAGGCGCGCAGCGTATGCGTGAGTGTGAAGGTTAGCACCACCGAAAAATTTGCAACGCCGGATCACGTCAAGGCGCTGCTCGGGCCGGCCGTCGAATGGGATGTGCCGGCTTAAGATCAAGACGCGAATCAACGGCAAACCTGCAAAGACAAAATCACCATGATCACAAGCTTCGACGACTACCTCATTCACCAGACGCCGGTGGCCCTCGCGCATGTCGGCACCACCGACTCCAACGCCTACGATCGGTATTTCCTCGAAGGTTTCATCGAGGATGGCTCATTGATGTTCGGCGGCGCTTTTGGTCTGTATCCCAATCGCGACGTCACCGATGCTGCTTTTAGCGTAAGTGTTGAAGGCACGCAGTATTCACTGTTTGCGAGCGGACGCGCGCCCACCGAGCGGGGTGACTCCAGCGTCGGACCCATCAAGGTCGAAATCATCCATCCCATGCGCAGCCTGCGCTTGCTGGTCAACGACCGCCAGCGCGGATTTATTGCCGAACTGCGTTTCGATGCCTTCACTGGCGCCATCGACGAAGGCCGCCAGACCATGACCGATGGCGCGCGCACCTCGGTCGACCTGACCCGCTATTCACAGCTCGGACGCTGGTCAGGTTATATCGAGGTCAAGGGTCGGCGCATCGACCTTGCCGGCAAACGTGTACTGGGTGTGCGTGACCACTCCTGGGGTGTGCGCCCGCTGGGTGGTGGTGGCAGCACGCGTTGGGCGCCACAGATCCATTGGTATTGGGGCCCGATATTCTTTGCTGATGAATGTATGCACTGGCATTTGAATGACAACCCGGATGGTGACATCCAGGATCGTTTTGCGGCGCTCGTGCCGCGCGTTGAGGACGGCGCCAGTGGCCCGCTCTACATGCGTGATACCGGCGGCGAGTATCTGATCCCGGTCGCTTTCACGCCGCGTTACCGCAACGGCACGCGTCGCCTCGAACATCTCGAAGTATTGCTCAACGACAAGCGCGGGCCGCGCATGAAACTCGAATTCGTCCCCAACCAGAGTGTGTTGTTTTCGCTCATGGGCCTCGGCTATACCAACAAAGCCTGGGAACACGGCGTGTGGCGCGGCGAGGCGATGGTCGATGAGAACGCGTGGCCGAGCGACGAACAATCGCCGCTGTTCCCGCGTAACTGGCATATGCACCATGCGTGCAAGGTCATCCGCGATGATGGCGTTGAGGGTTCGGCGATCCTCGAGCAGTGTTTCTTCGGACCGCATAAGCCGAGTGGTCTGGTCGGGGTCACGGACGGCTGGCAGGCGGGCTGATTCTCACCACTGACGCGCGCCCAAGAGTGCGGCGCGCGTTTCCCGGTGCGGTGCCGGCGCCTACACTATAGGAAGGCCTGCCAAGGTCGATACAAACGCAGTGGCGAGTTGCCTCGTCTCCCTCTCGGTTTTTTTCAAGGATAGGCATGTCTACCCAACGCACTCACGGCGGGGCAGTTCACGGCCCGGTGGAATCCGCGCTCGCCCACGCCCGCGTGGCCGGCCCGGTGGTGGTGGCGCTGGTGCTGG
>CAMCBY010000233.1 GCA_945873015.1 Klebsiella pneumoniae | reverse complement strand
GTCTTACGGCGATAACGGCGGCGCCGTCGGTTACCTGGTGGGTGAGGCCAACAAGGGCCTCATGCATATGTTCACCATGATGAATGCTGCGCGCCACGCGGTCGGTCGCGAAGGCGTGGCGATTGCCGAGCGCGCCTACCAGAAGGCTTTGCAGCATGCGCGTGATCGTGTGCAGGGCCAGGCGCCGGGTGCCGGGCCGCGCGCGAGCATCATCGAACATCCCGACGTCAAGCGCATGCTCATGACCATGAAGTGTCAGATTGAAGCGATGCGCGCGGTCGCCTTCCTGTGCGCGGTCGAATACGACACAGCTGAACTGCATCCTGACGCCGAGCGGCGCGCGCGCGCTGAGCGGCGTGGCGATCTGCTGACACCGATAGTCAAAGCCTGGTGCACCGAGACCGGCGCCGAGCTTACTTCGATTGGTGTGCAGGTGCATGGCGGCATGGGTTTCATCGAAGAAACCGGCGCCGCGCAGTATTTCCGCGATGCGCGTATCGCGCCTATTTATGAAGGCACGACCGGCATTCAAGCCGGCGATTTGGTCGGGCGCAAGACCTTGCGCGATGGCGGTCATGCCATGCGCGAATTGATTGCCGACATGCGCGCCACCGTGGCCAACATGCAGAGCCTGGACGGTACGGCCGGCAAAGTGCGCGACAGCCTCGCGGTGGCGGTCGACCATCTCGAAACGGTGGTGGGCTGGCTGTGTGGCGCGGCATCTGATCCGCGCCTGCCGGCCTCAGCGGCGGTGTCCTACCTGCAGCTCGCCGGCCTCGTCTGTGGTGGCTGGATGATGGCGGAAGCCGCGGCGCGCAGCGCGGCGCAGCAGCAGAGCGGCGATGATTTCTATCGCGCCAAACTCGAGAGCGCGGGTTTCTATGCCGCGCAACTGTTGCCGCGCGCCGGCGCGCTGGCCGACATCATCGTTTACGGTTCGGCAGCCGTCGCGGATATCGACACCGCGCTGCTGTAGAGCCCTTCGCGCGGGGCCGCGCGGGCGGATCCCGCGCGAGCCGCAGTTCTGCTATCGTTCCGCGCTACGTGTGCGCCGGCGCATCCCTGCCATCAATGCGATGCAGGACGCGGCGCGCACTTCAAGCGCGGGAGAGAGACGGTGGCAAACGCGGCAGATTTCGAAGCAGATATCCCAACCTTGCGGCGTATCCTCGCCGAATCCCGCACCATCGCTGTGGTGGGCCTGTCGCAGAACTGGCACCGCCCCAGCAACTTCGCCGCCAAATATCTCAAACACCACGGCTATCGTATCGTGCCGGTCAATCCTGCTTACGACGAAGTGCTGGGTGAGAAGTGTTACGCGAGCCTCGCCGAGATCCCATTCGCGGTGGATGTGGTGGATTGTTTTCGTCGTACCGAAGACATTCCGCCGCTGGCCGAAGCGGCGATTGCCATCGGTGCCAAGGTTTTGTGGTTGCAGCTGGGTGTCATCAATCTCGATGCCGCGCAGCGCGCGCGTGACGCCGGCCTCGACGTAGTCATGGATCGGTGCATCAAGATTGAACATGCGCGTCTCATGGGTGGCCTCAATTTTGTCGGTGTGAACACCCGCGTGATTTCGTCCAAACGACCCAAATACGTCGTCAACTAGAGTTATCGTCCATCGCAGGGCGCGAGGTTTTATCGCCGCGCCATACAACGCCAGCAGAGACCACCATGGCAGATCACGAATTCGGTTTTGAAACCCTGGCCCTGCACGCAGGCCAGATCCCCGACGCGGCAACCGGCGCGCGCGCGACGCCGATTTACCAGACCACGTCCTATGTGTTCGATGATACCGAGCATGCAGCGAGCCTGTTCAACCTGCAGACCTTTGGCAATGTCTACACACGCCTGAGCAACCCGACCACCGCCGTGTTTGAAGAACGTATGGCGGCGCTGGAAGGCGGTCGTGCCGGGCTGGCGGTCAGTTCGGGCATGGCGGCGTCTGCGATAGCCTTGCAGACCTTGTGTCAGGCCGGCGACCATATCGTCGCCGCACGCACGCTTTATGGTGGCACGCACACGCTGCTCGACTTCAACTTCAAACGTTTCGGCATCGAAGCGACGCTGGTCGATACCGACGACCCGCAAGCCTTTGCCGCCGCCATCAAACCCAACACCAAGGTCGTGTATGCCGAGACCATCGGCAACCCGATGATCAACGTGCTGGATATCGAAGCCGTCGCGGCGGTCGCCCACGAGGCGGGCCTGCCGCTGATGCTCGACAATACTTTCCCGACGCCTTATCTGTGTCAGCCATTCAAATGGGGCGCGGATATCGTCATTCACTCGGCAACCAAATTTATCGGCGGTCACGGCACCACCATCGGTGGCGTAATCGTCGAGTCGGGCAAATTCCCGTGGGACAACGGCAAGTTTCCCGGCATGACTGAACCCTCCGAGGGTTATCACGGCGTGCGTTTCTACGAGACCTTTGGCGATTTTGGTTACACCATGCGCGCGCGGCTCGAACAACTGCGCATCATGGGCTCCTCGTTAAGCCCGTTGTCGAGTTTCCTGTTGTTGCAGGGACTGGAGACCTTGCCGGTACGTATGGACCGGCATTGTGACAATGCGCTCGCGGTTGCCGAGTTTCTCGCCCATCATCCGCGTGTGGCCTGGGTGCGTTATCCCGGATTGAAGAACGACAAGTATCACGACCTGGCGCGCAAATACACGCCACGCGGGGCCAGCGCCATCTTGAGTTTCGGCATCAAGGGCGGCGCGGCGGCGGGTGCACGATTTATTGAGGGCGTGCAGTTTCTGAGTCACCTTGCCAACGTCGGTGACGCCAAGACCCTGGTCATTCATCCGGCTTCGACCACCCATCGCCAGATGAGCGAGGAACAACAGATTGCCGCTGGCGTCATGCCGGACATGATTCGCCTGTCGGTCGGTATCGAAACCTTGGCCGATATCCTGTGGGATATCGATCAGGCGTTGGCAAAATCATCTTAAGGCGCGAAGGGGAAAGACATGAGTGATTTGCTGGCCGCGATCAAAGGCGTACTGACCAGTGGCGATGTGTTGGCGGGTGGCGATGCCACGCAACGTGCCGCCGGGGTGTGGCGTACCGATACCATCAAGGCCGAGATCATCGTGCGTCCGACCTCGACCGCTGAAGTCGCGGCGGTCATGAAACTGTGTCATGAACACAATCAGCATGTGGTGGTGCATGGTGGCTTGACGGGCCTTGTGCACGCTGGCGATACCACCGGCAGCGATGTGGTGATTTCCACCGAACGCATGAATCGTATCGAGGAACTCGACACTCTCGGCCGCACCATGACCCTGCAGGCCGGTGTGCCTTTGCAGGCCGTACACGAAGCGGCGGACGCGGCCGGCCTCATGTTCCCGGTCGATCTCGGCGCTCGCGGCTCCTGCCAGATAGGCGGTAACGTGTCGACCAACGCCGGTGGTTTGCGTGTGATTCGGTACGGTATGACGCGCGACAATGTGCTCGGGCTGGAAGCCGTGCTCAGCGATGGCACCGTGGTGTCGTCGATGAACCACATGCTCAAGAACAATTCAGGGTATGACCTGAAACAACTGTTCATCGGCTCGGAAGGCACGCTTGGCATCGTCACGCGTCTGGTGCTGCGTCTGCGCACCTCGCTGCCGGCCCGCCACACGGCGCTGGTGGCGTTTCCTGAGTTCAGCGCGGTGTTGAAATTCCTGTCGTATCTCGACGGTGCGCTGTCCGGCAATCTGTCGGCCTATGAAGTCATGTGGCCGGATTTTTTCCTGTATCAGCGTGACAAAGTGGGCGGCGCCGCGACCCAGATCGGCAATGAGTATCCGTTCTATGCCATCGTTGAGACGCTCGGCGCGGATCAGGAGCGCGAAGCGGAAGTATTCGAAGCCGCGCTCATGCGCGCCCACGAGCAGGGCCTGTTGGCCGACGCCCTGGTGGCCAAGTCCGGCGCTGAGAGTGCCGCCATCTGGCGTATTCGCGATGAGGTTGAACATCTGTTCGCGCTCGGTCAGGTGATGTTTTTTGATGTCAGTCTGACCACCGCGCCGATGGCGGACTATGTGGCATTGGTGCGCGAGCGTGTCGCGGCGCTGCCTTTCGATGGGCATTTTTTCGCCTATGGCCACCTCGGCGATGGCAATCTGCATTTCTCGGTGGCGCTGCGCGGCGACATCGAAGAGCATCGCCACGGTATCGAAGAAGCGGTCTACGAGCCGCTGCGCGCACTCGGCGGTTCGGTCTCGGCCGAGCACGGTATTGGTCTGGAAAAACAGCCGTGGCTCAATATCTCGCGCAGCGAGACTGAACTTGCCTTGATGCGTCGTTTGAAACACGCACTCGATCCCAAGGGCCTGCTCAATCGCGGCAAGATTTTCGATTACGACGGCGCCGAAGTGCCGCGCTGAGCGTCCCGCGCTTGATTGACACCTGCGGCGCCTTCACTCAGATTTCGCGCTCCTGGCATTTGCCGCTGACGATTTGAACATCATGCCCGATTCCGCCGCCATCGCACCGATTCCCACGCCCTACATCGGCTACTCGCTGGTCAAGCCCGAGTGGCTTGATGCCAATGGCCATATGAATGTGGCGCACTACGTGTCGGCCTATGATGACGGCAGTTGTCCGATGTTTGATGACTTTGGCCTCGGCTGGGATTACACCCACGCGGGTGAGGCATCGATGTTCATGGTCGGTTCCAGCATCGACTTCCGGCGTGAGCTCATGGCCGGCGACCCACTCGAGATGAGCACCTTGCTGCTCGGTTACGACCGCCGTCGTATCCACATCTACCAGGAGCTCTACCATCGTGAGCAACGTTATCTGTCGGCCCAGGCCGAATTCGTGTTCGTGCATATCAGCTTCGCCACGCGTCGCGCGTCGGTGATGCCGGAGTCCGCACAGCAGCGTCTGGCAGAGATACAAGCGGTGCACAGCCGCGTGCCGCGGCCGGCTTTTGTCGGCCGCGCCATCGGTCTCGAATGGAAGCCGGCCTGAACAGCGGCGCCCCCGTCGCGGCGCGCCACGGCGTCGCCGCCACCAGTCAGCGCCTCGCGAGCGCGGTCGCCGTTGAGTTGCTGAAAGCCGGCGGCAGCGCGGTCGACGCCGCACTTGGCGCCAATGCCATGTTGAGTCTTATCGAGCCGCACATGTGTGGGCCGGGCGGCGATCTGTTCGCGCTGGTCTGGGAACCCCAGGCGCGCGCGCTGCATGGATTGAATGCGAGCGGGCGTGCGCCGCGCGGCCAGAGTCTGGCGCAATTGCGTCAGCGCCTCGGCGAGGCTGACACCATCCCTATGCATGGCGTTTATTCTTTGACGGTGCCGGGCGCGGTACGCGGCTGGCAGGCCTTGCATCAACGTTTCGGGCGACTGCCGCTCGAGCGTATCTACGCACCGGTCATCGCCCACGCCACCGCAGGCGTCACCATCGGGCCGGCGACCGCCGCCTGGTGGAGCCATTGTGCGAACGCGGTGATGGCGTCGAAACTCGGCGCGCTGGCTGACGGCTTTCGTGCGACCTTCATGCCGCAGGGCAACGCGCCATCCGCAGGCATGCAGTTTCGTAATCCGGCCCTGGCGGCGACCTATGCCGGTCTTGCAGCGCGCGGTTTCGATGATTTCTATGAGGGCCAGATTGCCGCGCAGATGGTGGCCTATCTTGAAGCTTGCGAGGCGCCGCTCACGGCGGAAGATTTTGCGCTCGCGCAAGCCGAGTGGGTGACGCCCCTCACGACCTCCTATCGCGGTTACGATGTCTACGAACTGCCGCCGAATGGCCAGGGCCTTGCGGTGCTGCAGATGTTGAACATGCTGGAGACGCTGCCGCTCACGGCTGGCGCACCGCACAGCGTCGATTATTGGCACGCCTTCATTGAAACGAAGAAGCTCGCCTTTGAAGATCGCGCGCGCTATTACGCCGACCCCGCCTTGAGCCCGGTGCCGATAACCGCACTCGCCGACAAAACCTACGCTGCCACGCGTGCCGCCGGTATCGGCGCCACGGCTGCGCAGGCGCCGCGCCCGGGTGCAGTGACGATTACCAGCGGCGATACCACCTATCTGACGGTGGCCGACGAGAGCGGCATGATGGTGTCGCTGATCCAGAGCATTTTTCAGGGATTCGGCTGTGGCCTCACCCCACCGCAGGCAGGTTTTGCGCTGCAGTGTCGCGGCGCCGGCTTCACCCTCGACGCCGGGCTGCCCAACAGTTATGCCGCGGGCAAACGTCCTTTTCACACCATTATTCCGGCCTTTGTCATGCGCGACGGCGAGCCCTATATGGCGTTTGGTGTGATGGGCGGCGATGTGCAGCCCCAGGGCCAGGTGCAGGTGCTGGTCAATCATCTTGATTTCGGCATGGATATCCAGGCCGCCGGTGCCGCACCGCGCATGCGTCATGACGGCCTCAACAGCCCGAGTCAGGCGCGTGAATCAGACGGCGGCATCGTATTGCACGAGCCGGGTTTTGCACCCGAACTGCTCGCCGCGCTGGAAGCGCGTGGGCATATCCTCCAGCCGTTCAGTCACCCGGTGCTGCATTTTATGGGCGGATATCAGTGCATACAGCGCACCACCGATGGCTGGCTGGCGGCCAGCGAACCGCGTTTCGACGGTTGTGCACTCGGCTATTGAGCTGATCGTGTCGCGGTAGGCGAATCCCGCCCCGGTCTTTAGAATGCGCGCTCCATTGTTCCGCGCAGCGCCCCACCCATCATGAAAGCAGCTCCCAAAATCGGTTTCGTCAGTCTCGGCTGC